>NZ_DXVR01000050.1:0-19641 GCF_019417265.1 Bacteroides sp. | reverse complement strand
CTATAATCAGTGGTAATGACATTATAACAGTCAACCAAAATCAGGAAAAGACACTGTGTTCACTGTCCGTTTATTTCGTGTTCACTGCCCGTTCGTTAGGACTGATTGATTAACTAAACTTATGACCATATGCAGAGTATATTGATAGTAGAAGATGAGAAGCGTGTAGCCGATCTGCTGAAAGCCGGACTTGAGGAGAATGGATATAGTGTAATGGTGGCATACGATGGAGAGATGGGCTTGCGCCTGTTTCGCTCAAATGAGTTTCATCTGGTAATCTCGGATATCGTTCTTCCCGGGCTTGACGGTTTCGGTTTATGCAAGGAGATAAGGAAAATTAATCCGGATGTACCGGTGCTTATGCTTACGGCTCTTGGTTCTACCGATGATAAACTTGATGGTTTTGATGCCGGAGCAGATGACTATATGTTGAAGCCATTTGATTTCAGGGAACTTAACGCACGTATCAGGGTATTGCTGAAAAGATATTCATCGCCACAGACTGTAAGGCCGGACTCTGTATCATATTCTGACAGATAAACCGCTATGAAGATAAGAACCGCACTAACTCTTAAAAATTCGCTTGTAACGGCAGCTGTTTTCGTGCTGTGCCTGTCATTGGTATATGTGGCGAGCGAGCATATCCGGAGCAAAACATTTTTTCATGACCTCAGGAGCGAGGCTGTGACCAAGGTCCATCTCTTCTTGGGAGGGCAGGTGGACTCGGAAGTGATGCAGTCTATATATCTTAATAACCGCAAGTTTATCAATGAGGTTGAAGTGGCTGTGTATGACACTTCATTCCTTATGCTCTATCACGACGCAGTGCAGAACGATATAATAAAGGAGGACAGCGCTATGATACAGACCATAGTGACTGATGGCGATATGGAGTTTTATGTTGACGGTTATCAGTGTATAGGTATGCTTTATGACTATGGAGGAAGAAAATATGTGGTTACAGCAGCTGCGTATGACGGATATGGATATGATAATCTCTCCTCTCTTCTTAATGCACTTATAGTATTGTTTGTTATCGGACTGAGTCTTTTGTTCGTTTCCGGATATTATCTTTCGCGTGCGGCATTAAAGCCAATCCGTGATATTGTGGCAGAGGCAGAGATATGGCTCTGGCCTGGAAGATAATAAATCTTCATCAGGGTAAAATAAACGTATTGTCCGATGAGGGAAAGGGAACAACATTCGTGGTCGAAATGGAGCATCTTTAAACATCATTCTAATGGAATTCTAATACCGTTCTAATAGTCTTCTAACACTGTTCGAAACCGCTTCATACTACTTTTGCAGCGTGAAATTAAACCTAATGTATAACGCTGAAAAAGAAAGAACAATGTTGAGGAAGAAAAAATTCGGACCAAATTCAGCTTTTAATGCAGAGAAAGTGTTTCTTGCTGCTTCACAGCCTGTAGGCTCAGTATTCAACTATTTTCAGACCAACCCGCGAGGGCTTTCTGCTGAAGAAGTGGAAATCCGCCGTTCCGAGTATGGAGCGAACGAGGTGGAACATGAGAAAAAGAAAAATCCTATATCAGTTTTTGTCAAGGCGTTCATAAATCCGTTTATAGGTGTTCTTACCATATTGGTCATTGTTTCGTTTATTCTTGATGTGGCTCTTGCCGCACCGGGTGAACAGGACTGGACTGCCATAATAATCATATCTGTAATGGTTGTATCAAGTTCGATACTTCGTTTCTGGCAGGAGTGGAAGGCAAATGTATCGAGCGAGGCCTTACTTAAGATGGTAACCAATACTTGCAGTGTAATAAGGCAGGACAATGACGATACATGCGAGATAAGCATTACGGAACTTGTTCCGGGAGATGTAGTGAGAATAGCTGCCGGAGATATGATTCCAGCCGATGTGCGAATTGTTGAGGCTAAAGACCTGTTTGTAAGTCAGGCATCGCTGACTGGAGAATCGGATCCTATAGAAAAAACACCGGACTGTAAGGGCGCAAAGAGTGGCAGTGTGGTGGAACTGGGTAATATCTGTTTCATGGGCTCTAATGTAGTAAGCGGTTCCGGTGTCGGTATAGTTCTTGCTACAGGAAATAATACATATCTTGGCACTATTGCACGCAGTATAGCAGGACATCGTGCCGCTACAGCCTTCGACAAGGGTATCAGTAAGGTAAGCTTCTTGCTCATACGCTTTATGCTTGTGATGATTCCTTTTGTTTTTCTTGTTAACGGTATTACCAAAGGCGATTGGCTTGAGGCTTTCATATTTGCAGTATCTGTGGCTGTAGGCCTTACTCCTGAGATGCTTCCGATGATTGTTACTGCCAACTTGTCTAAAGGAGCCGTTGCTATGTCGAAAAAGAAGACTATAGTAAAAGACCTTAATGCCATTCAGAATTTCGGAGCAATGAACATACTGTGTACGGACAAGACCGGCACATTGACTTGCGACCAGATAGTCCTTGAAAAATATATCAATGCCGATGGCAGCAACGACGAGAACAAGCGTATCCTGCGTCATGCCTATTTCAACAGTTTTTTCCAGACCGGACTGAAAAACCTTATGGACAAGGCTATTCTTTCGCACGTGAAAGACCTTTCGCTTGAATATCTGAAAGATAATTACCGTAAAGTAGATGAAATACCTTTCGACTTTACACGTCGCCGCATGTCGGTAGTGGTGGAGGATACTCAGAGAAAGCAGTGCGCTCTTGCCTTTCCTGCCTATGATGCCTATTCATCTGCTGATACAGAATCTGCTGTATGACGTGTCGCAGACTACAATACCTTTCGACAAGATGGATGCGGAGTATCTAAAGAGACCTCGTCGTTGGGATGCTTCTGATTTGAGTCGTTTCATGATGTATATAGGACCTATAAGCTCCATATTCGATATACTGACATATGTAGTGATGTGGTATGTTTTCGGATGTAATTCTGTGGAACATCAGGCTCTGTTCCAGTCAGGCTGGTTTGTCGAAGGACTTTTGTCGCAGACTCTTATTGTCCATATGATAAGAACCCGCAAGATACCTTTCATACAGAGCCGTTCATCCCGGCAGGTTGGATGCCTTACAGTGATAATTGTTGCCATCGGTCTGTTCATACCTTTCAGCAGTTTCGGAAGTGCCATAGGCTTGCAACCTCTACCGTTGAGCTATTTCCCATGGCTATTCGGAATATTGTTGTCCTACTGTGTTCTCACACAGATGATAAAGAGCTGGTATATAAGAAAATTTGTAAAATGGTTATAATTGAAAATTTAAATGGGAAATGACAGTAAAAAGAATAAGAATGATGGCGGGTGCCTTGATAATTGGCACCCTCCACCTTAATGCCGGTAATACGGATCTCGGAATGGAATATACTACAGAAATGCAGACTGATTTCCGTAAGAAAGTTAACTGGGTTAATCTACTTCGTACAGATTTTACATACAGTCCGGTGCGTAATATAAGTTTCGCCATGGCAACGGTAAGTATTTCGGAAACAACGGCTGACGGACTGATGGACGACAGGCTTACTTTTTCAAATATTGAAGAGGAAAATACTCCGTTGGCTCCTGCTGTGATAGGACTGGAATGGAAAAACGGTGCTTCTGCACTATTCATTGGTGTCCGAAATCTTAACGAGGATTATTTTACCTCCCCTGTTACTTCTTTGTTTACCAACAGTTCATGCGGAATATTTCCTACATTGTCAGTAAATTATCCTTTGGCCAATTATCCTTGTGCCTCTTTGGAAATAGATTATAGATTGTCGTTGGATAAAATAGACTTTGAGGTTTCTGTATATAATGGAAAAGGATATAAAAACTTTTGGGGAAGAGATAATGTGTTTCGTTTCTGTCCGTCTTCTGATGGAGTGATAGGTGTAACTTCTTTAAACTATACTAATGATGCTGGCTGTTATTATATGGGCGGTGCTGTATGTAGCAGCGTCAGTGTTTCTGATGTGGAGGGAACTGAAGAACTTCCGGAACAGAAAAAAGAAAATAAAGTGAACGGAGTGTTATGGGGATATGCTGAACGGAAATTATCAGACAAGGTTTATTTGCTGTTGCAGGCTTCAGGTTCGCTGTATAAGGATGCGGAATGTAAAAACTATTTCGGCATAGGGTCACTGGTGGAACTTGGAAAAAATATAGAGGCCGGTGCTTTTGTAGGATATGCAACTTTCTCAACAGAATATGAGGTAGCATCGGAATTAACCTGCAAAATTCAATTGAGGAAAAACCTTTACGTTCAGCCTGCATTGCATTATGTTCATAATGGACACTTTAGTGGAGTAGCAGGATTATTCAGAATGGGGTGGAGTATATAATGATAAGGTTGTTCTGTTTTTTATCAGGTATTCTCAGTCTTTAACGAGAAAGTGTTAGATTTTTACAGAATTATAATAATATGTAGGTTCGATAATCTATTTCTTTGTGTAAATATTTAATTTTTAATTATATGTGTAATAAGTTTTGGATTATTTTGTTGATTTCTGTTTTAACATTCTCTTGTAACAGCAATAAAATTATTTATATAGATTGCAATTTTTCTGTAGCTGAAAATAAGTCTGACGGAAGTATGGAATTCCCATATACAGACATAGAGTCTGCTTTATCTTTTGTACGCAATGAAAGGATAAAGGGTGATAGTTCCATAATCACCCTATTGTTCCGTAAAGGATATTACCGTTTCAATAAAGGATATGAATTGGATAAAAATTTTTCTAATCTTGTATTATCTGCCTATAATGGAGAAGAAGTTGTCTTTTCAGGAGGTATATCCATCCCTGTTTCCTCTGTCAAGGATGATAAGATTGGCAATGTCGGTTTGAAGAGTGTAGATTTGTCGTCTTATGACATTAATTACGGAGAAATAAAAAATATTGGTTTTGCTCGTCCGTCGGTTAATTCTTTTGGAGAGTTGTTTCTGAATGACATACCTATGCTACTTTCACGTTGGCCTAACTCGGGAATGATAAAAATGGGTAAGATAGTCGATGCCGGTTCTGTGCCGCGGGATGGTGACCATTCCAATCGTGGAGCTGTATTTGAATATGATTCTCTTCGTATCTCAAAATGGAAGTTTAGAGATAATATGTGGATTTCAGGATATTTCAAGTGGGGTTATGCAGATGATGCATTGCGTATAAAGAACATAAACACAACAAAGGGAACTATCAGTACAGACGGTGCGACTTTGTATGGCTTTTATTCCGGATATAAATGGAACAAATGGTATGCATTCAATATTCTTGAAGAGATTGATATGCCCGGAGAATATTATATTGACTCTGATGAAGACAAACTGTATTTTATTTCGCCTGACTGTATGATCAACAGCATTGATATATCAGTTTTGGAAGAACCGTTTTTTGATATTTATGATGCGTCCGGTATAAATATTAATGGTATAATTTTTGAAAAATCCAGGGCTGTAAATATATCCATGTGTAATACAGAAAAAGTGAAAATTACTAATTGTATTTTTCGTAACTCTGGAAGTTGGGCAATACAGGTGGGGCTTGGTATTAAACCTTTTGCCGAATACAGGCATGAAGGTATAGGTGAACCTGTCAGGGGAATCATTGGCAGCCTTCAGCAGCATATCTATGCGGATACTGCTTTCGACCGTAATGGTGGTCATGATAATATCATTGAAAACTGTGAGTTTTATAATCTTGGTTCCGGTGCAATATCATTGGCCGGTGGAAACAGAAAGGACTTGCTTCCAGGTAATAACGTGGTGAAGAATTGTAAGTTCTTCGACAATAACCGCCTTGAACATTCGTATAAACCCGCCGTGCATATCACCGACTGTGGTAATAAGATAATAGGATGCGAGATATATAACGCTCCAAGTATGGCAATACTCCTTCATGGGAACAATCATTTGATAGAGGGAAACTATATACACGATGTATGTCTTGAGGTGGAAGATCAGGGAGCCTTTTACTATGGTAGAGATCCTTCTGAGTGCGGTTCCATATTGCGACATAATGTTTTCTCGAATATTCCGGATGTGTATAATACGTGTGCAGTCTACCATGATGATGGCGCATGTGGCCTTACAGTAGAGGAGAATTTGTTCTATAATGCTGGAAAGTTCACGGTCTTATTGGGGGGTGGTTCGGACAACATTTATAATAGGAATATTTTTGTAGGTGGACAGATAGGAGTACATATTGACAATCGTCTCCAGACATGGAGCAATACACTTATGACTGATGGAGGATTGTTTGAACAAAGGCTCAAAGTTGTAGATTATCTTAATCCGCCATATGCCGTTCAATATCCTTATATGAATGATTATATGCCTAATGACGGACTCCCTAAAAGGAATAGGTTTAATGGAAATGTATTTATAAACATTGGCAAGTTATGCGATAATCCTCAGTTCTTGCCTGTTGATTCAACCAATATGGTGAAAACGGTACAAGCCTTGGATGAAGTGGCTTGTTCAGAACTGTTTGAAAAACTTAATGACTTGGTCGGTATACCTTTTGACATAAATCAGTGTTATCATTAATCTTTTATAATCATCCCCTTGCTGCCAATTCCGGACAGCAAGGGGATTAAACTATTGTTGCTCCTCTTCTGTTTCAACATATTCAGAAGGAAGTACTCCGAACTGTTTCTTGAAACATTTCGTAAAATACGAAGGGTTGTTGAACCCTACACTGTAGAGAACTTCTGTAATGTTGTAATTGCCACTCTTCAACATCATGGCAGCTACATTCAACCTGTATGTCCTTATGTAGCTGTTTATGGATAATCCTGAAATAGATTTCAGTTTTCTGTACAGTTGGTCGTATCCAATGTTCATGTTGTCAGCAAGGTCTTGTGCCATGAATCTTGAATTATCCTTGTTTTTTTCAATGATGTCGTTTATTTCTATAAGGAATGTCTCTTCCGGATTATATTTTGTACCATTTTCCTCTTGTACGGAATTTGGCATAGCAATCCTGAATGAATGTTTCAGCAATTTCCTGTTATGGATGATATTCGCTATCTTGATTCTAAGCACCTGTACGTTGAAAGGCTTTTCCTCGAACAGGTCGACTCCGTTTTCCCAACACTTTTTCCTAATATCATCCGACGAATATGCAGATAACATAATAAATGGGATATGAGATGTCAGTACATTCTTCTTTACATTCTGGCACAATTCCAGACCATTCATGTCAGGCATCATATAATCGCTTAAAATAATATCAGGAATTTCTCTATTCATGATTTCTATTGCCATGTTCCCATTTGTGGCTTCGAATACTTTGTATTTATTTTTGAGAGCATCTTTTAGTAATTCCCTGATTTCCTTATTATCGTCCACTATGAGTACGCAATTTGTTGTGTTGTTACCGTCTTCCGTGTTGTCTTCCATTCCTGTTGATATGCTTGAATGGCAATTGTCCGGCAAAGGTAACTCTATGACAAATCTGGTACCTTTTTCTTCTTTTGGTTCAATTCTTATCGTTCCATTCAAAAGCTCAAGGTAGTGTTTCACAAGATATAGTCCTATACCGCTTCCCTCCATTTCGTTTGATACCCTGTAATATCTGTCGAAAATATAAGGCCTGACCTCTTCCGGAATACCTTTGCCGGTATCGTCTATTGATATGCTTATTCTGTTATCTTCTTTCAAATAGCAGTTTATTCTGACCTCTCCGTTTTCCGGTGTGTATTTGATGGCATTTGATATGATATTTTCCAAAACAGATTCTATTTTGCTTCTGTCTGTCCTTATGACAATATGCTCGTTTAGGTTGCAGGAGAATGAAATACTTAAATTGAGGCCTTTTGACTGGGCATATTCCTTGAATGGTACAATTATTTCGAACAGCATATTTTTGGCCAAATAATCTTCTGTCTTTACTGGTTCTGTCTCATTTTCAACATCTTTAAAGTTCAGCACTCTGTTTACTTTCCTTATTAAGTGCTCTCCGTTTATTTGCATTGATTTCAGTCTTGGAATGAACTCTTCAGGCATAGACTTGGAATTCAGCAAATCGCTAATAGGCGACAATATAAGTGTCAGAGGTGATTTTATATCGTGTGATACGTTTGTGAAAAAACGTATTTTCTGCTCTGTCAGCTCTTTTTCCTTCTTTTTCTCCATTATCAGCATGTTGTATTTTACCTTACGTGCGTAATTCCTTTTCATGTAATACGATAATGCGATAAAGAATAAAACAAATAATATTGCATAAATGAAATATGCTGTTTCTGAAAGATACCAGTATTCTTTTTTCAAAATAGTGAGAATCTTTTCACCGTCTCTGTTTTCGGTCGTGTTTAAACGAACCATTAGAGAATATTTGCCTGCCGGGATATTATTATAGGTTGCTCCTCTTCTGTTTCAACATATTCAGAAGGAAGTACTCCGAACTGTTTCTTGAAACATTTCGTAAAATACGAAGGGTTGTTGAACCCTACACTGTAGAGAACTTCTGTAATGTTGTAATTGCCACTCTTCAACATCATGGCAGCTACATTCAACCTGTATGTCCTTATGTAGCTGTTTATGGATAATCCTGAAATAGATTTCAGTTTTCTGTACAGTTGGTCGTATCCAATGTTCATGTTGTCAGCAAGGTCTTGTGCCATGAATCTTGAATTATCCTTGTTTTTTTCAATGATGTCGTTTATTTCTATAAGGAATGTCTCTTCCGGATTATATTTTGTACCATTTTCCTCTTGTACGGAATTTGGCATAGCAATCCTGAATGAATGTTTCAGCAATTTCCTGTTATGGATGATATTCGCTATCTTGATTCTAAGCACCTGTACGTTGAAAGGCTTTTCCTCGAACAGGTCGACTCCGTTTTCCCAACACTTTTTCCTAATATCATCCGACGAATATGCAGATAACATAATAAATGGGATATGAGATGTCAGTACATTCTTCTTTACATTCTGGCACAATTCCAGACCATTCATGTCAGGCATCATATAATCGCTTAAAATAATATCAGGAATTTCTCTATTCATGATTTCTATTGCCATGTTCCCATTTGTGGCTTCGAATACTTTGTATTTATTTTTGAGAGCATCTTTTAGTAATTCCCTGATTTCCTTATTATCGTCCACTATGAGTACGCAATTTGTTGTGTTGTTACCGTCTTCCGTGTTGTCTTCCATTCCTGTTGATATGCTTGAATGGCAATTGTCCGGCAAAGGTAACTCTATGACAAATCTGGTACCTTTTTCTTCTTTTGGTTCAATTCTTATCGTTCCATTCAAAAGCTCAAGGTAGTGTTTCACAAGATATAGTCCTATACCGCTTCCCTCCATTTCGTTTGATACCCTGTAATATCTGTCGAAAATATAAGGCCTGACCTCTTCCGGAATACCTTTGCCGGTATCGTCTATTGATATGCTTATTCTGTTATCTTCTTTCAAATAGCAGTTTATTCTGACCTCTCCGTTTTCCGGTGTGTATTTGATGGCATTTGATATGATATTTTCCAAAACAGATTCTATTTTGCTTCTGTCTGTCCTTATGACAATATGCTCGTTTAGGTTGCAGGAGAATGAAATACTTAAATTGAGGCCTTTTGACTGGGCATATTCCTTGAATGGTACAATTATTTCGAACAGCATATTTTTGGCCAAATAATCTTCTGTCTTTACTGGTTCTGTCTCATTTTCAACATCTTTAAAGTTCAGCACTCTGTTTACTTTCCTTATTAAGTGCTCTCCGTTTATTTGCATTGATTTCAGTCTTGGAATGAACTCTTCAGGCATAGACTTGGAATTCAGCAAATCGCTAATAGGCGACAATATAAGTGTCAGAGGTGATTTTATATCGTGTGATACGTTTGTGAAAAAACGTATTTTCTGCTCTGTCAGCTCTTTTTCCTTCTTTTTCTCCATTATCAGCATGTTGTATTTTACCTTACGTGCGTAATTCCTTTTCATGTAATACGATAATGCGATAAAGAATAAAACAAATAATATTGCATAAATGAAATATGCTGTTTCTGAAAGATACCAGTATTCTTTTTTCAAAATAGTGAGAATCTTTTCACCGTCTCTGTTTTCGGTCGTGTTTAAACGAACCATTAGAGAATATTTGCCTGCCGGGATATTATTATAGGTAATGGAAGTGAAATAATTGTCTAGTGTATTCCATTTCTTGTCTATTCCCGATATCTTATAATATATTTTATCCCACATCTCCGGGAAGCTTTTTATGGCTGAGAGTTGGAATGATATGTTTTTGTCGTCTGCTTCCAGGTACAGCGTGTCGGCATATACTATGTCGTATTTTAATCTTTTGGTTGTGGAATCACCGGCTAATACTCTTTCTCCGTTTACGTTTAGTGATTTGATATAAGCTTTGCTGCCGTACATATTGTGAAAATTGTTGTCTGTTATCCACAATCCTGATGTACCGCACAACATTAGTTTGTTGTCCGTAGTAGGTTTTAGTTTGTAAAAAATATCATTATCCCTGAAAGAAAAGTTTTTCTCATCATTTATTAATTTTACTACACCTGTATGCGTTGCAGCCATAATGGTAGAATCGTTGATTATCCGTGTGTCATTTACCAAATACCCTTTCAGCAATTTCTTTTTAAGCGTACATACTCCGTTCTCGTTTATTTCCAGTTTCAATATACCGTCTGTAGTAGAAACCAGCAGTTCTTCTTTGCCTGATATGGTTATAGACTTTAACCTGTAGAAACTGTTGAAATCATCATAGTGTTTTAAAGTCCTGACAGAATGGTCTTTGTCAAGCTCGATGTAATAAAGTCCGTTATTGTATGTCGCAATCCAATATCCTTTTCCGTATGGGCACTGTTTCACATCCCTGATATTTAGAAATTCGGAATTTTTGCCCATATCTATTCTTGAAACTGTTTCCTTGATATCGTTATATAGCCACAGGCCTCTGGACTGGAGCCCTATAAAAAGGTTTTCCTTGTCGTATCTTGAAATGGTAAAAACCCTGTCGCCTTTCATATTTGGAAATCCTATGGGGACATACTTCCCTTGTTCCAAATCGTATTTGTGCAGTCCGGTTTTCCATGTACCAACATATAAGTACCTGCTTGTCGAATCTTTGAAGAGGGTAAATAACCGTGTAAATATAGTATCTACCTCATGAAAATTCTTATCGCCATATTTATATCTACATAGTCCTTTCCCGTTAGTTCCAAGATATAAGATAGAGTCGTTTTCGGATTGCCATGAATCCCATATTATATTAGAGAATGTGTTGTAATCATTTACTTCGGGTCTGGCAGTCACTTGTTTGTACATATCGTTTTGTAAGTGTAATCTTAAAGTACCTTCTAGCCATGACCCTATCCATACACCGTCTTTGGACGTATTGATGGAAGTGACGAATCTGAATCTGTCTGATAAAATGAGATTGTTATCCTTGTATGGTTCATTTTTTTTACCTAATTCGGATATATCCATAAAAAACAAGCCTTTCCCTTCTGTCCCGATGTAGAGTTTGCCGTTGTATACTCCAAGTGCAGTTATAGTTTCTTTTCTAAGATAGTTCCTTATGTGTTTTTTGTCACCATTTTCGGATATGTCGAACAGGTAAAGTCCGGAGTTGCTTCCCACAAGCAGATAACTGTTGAACTCAAATATGGTATTTACGCTTGATTTCGGATCGTTTATGCTTAAGGAATCGATGTCGTATCCTTTTTTGTCATTCTTGATTTTGTATAGCATATCTTTCGATGTTGCTGCATATATTGTTTCGTTGGTAACATACAGTGACTTTATCGACGGCAAAACTTTACATATGTTCTTTGTCGTAACGCTTCTTCCTTTATTTATAGCTATGCTCAATGAGTCTGAATGCCAAATAGTTCCGTTGTAGCATGAAATGAATAGTTCGTCGTTCTCGCCATATACTATGGATGAAATGTCGGTGATTTTTTCGTTGTCGATTTCCAGTTCTTTTATGCTGTTATATAGTTTGTCCCATACGTACAACTTCCGATTGTCGCTTAATATCAGCATCTGGTATTTATTGATAGGTAAAATCTGTTTTATACGGTTTGGGAAATTCTTAATATTCGTAGAGTTATACGTGGTGAAAGTACTGCCGTCGAAAACGGACAATCCGGCCATAGAGCAGAAATACATGATTCCGGAACTGTCTTTGCAAATATATTCTATAGAGTTCGAACATAAACCATTCGTGTTACGATATATGGATATGTTATGGGCTGAGAATAAAGGTAAATGATAAGCAATAAAAATTGTCGTCAAAATGATATGCCTATGCAAGTGTTGTAAAAGTTTTATTAAGGTTGTCATTTTATTACAAGGTATTTTTATTTTATTATGTATTGATTATAATGCCATTTATGTCATGGGTATAGTTTGCAGTTTTACTGAATTAATTGCAAAATTAAAAAAATAATCAGTATAATCAAATTTGAAATGAAAATGTTTTATGGAAATTCGGATAATTTACAGCTGAAAATTTAGAATATAGACAAATGTTTTTTCGATAAAATGCTAATTAATGTCCTTTTGCCATCCATTTTATGAATTTGTTGTATAGATATAATATAATGGTATATTGATAATAATAATAAATATCTTAATTTGCAGAGCGTTTTTTATGACCGCAGGTCTGATGACTATGTTTGAAAATCATATATTTCATATTGACGAAAACAATTATAACTAATTTATGAAAAGACGGAAATTTATATTCATGCTTTTGCTTTTAGGGTGTGGCATATATGCCAATTCGCAGAAAGTTCATATCTCTCCTCGTCCCCAGTTGACCGAATGGTCCGATGTGGTGTTCAGAAAGTCTCAATCAGTAAAGATTATAGGTGGGAAAGAAGCTGACCAGGATGCTTTAAATCTCATTAAGGAGAATTTTACGGAGTCGAAGAAAGGCCTTAAACTGATAATTGGCGAGAGAGGCGACCGTTCTGTAAAAAAATACTCGGAATATATACCCGGTAAAAACGAAGGCTATTATTTGAGAATCAGTAATGACGCAATCGTTGTGGCAGGAAATGATGAGGCCGGAACTTTCTACGGTGTGCAGACGCTGCTACAGATTATGCAAAATGAGAGCTTTTATTGCCTTACCATCACCGATTATCCCGATGTGCCACAGAGGGGTGTTGTAGAAGGCTTTTATGGTAATCCCTGGAGCCATAAAGACAGGTTACGCCAATTTGAATTCTATGGCGAAAACAAATTCAATATCTATATCTATGGACCTAAGGACGACCCATATCATCGTGAATACTGGAGAGAACCATATCCCGAAGATATGGCGAAGAGAATATCCGAACTGGCCGCTGCCGCTGCAAAAAACAAGGTTCATTTCGTATGGGCTTTGCATCCTGGAAAAGATATACAGTGGACAGAAGAAGACCGTATGAGTTCTATTAACAAGTTGGAGAAAATGTATGAACTCGGAATACGTTCGTTTGCCATATTCTTCGATGATATTTTCGGAGAAGAACAGTCAAGGGCAGACCGCCAGGCTGATTATCTTAATTTCCTGCAAAAGGAATTTGTGGAAAAACACCATGATATAACTCCGCTTATTATGTGTCCTACCGAATACAACAAGGGATGGGCAGGAGATACTTATTTGCCTTTGCTTGGCGATAGGTTGGACAAGGATATACATATTATGTGGACCGGAAATACTGTAGTAGATATGATAGACGAGGCGGATATGGACTGGATAAACAGTCGTATAGACAGGAATGCATATGTATGGCTTAACTATCCTGTCAATGATTTCTGCATCGACCACCTTCTTATGGGGCCGACATATGGAAACGACAAAACTATTGCATCGAAGGTAAGCGGATTTGTTTCCAATCCGATGGAATATGCTGAAGCTTCAAAAGTATCACTCTATAGCATAGCCGATTACACATGGAATATGGAGAAATATGATGAACAGGAGTCATGGCATAACGCCTTGAAGTATGTAATGGGCGATAATCTTGATGCTTTTAGAATTTTCTGTGGACATAATGTCGATTTGGGCGCCAGCAGGCATGGGTTAAGACGTGCCGGTGAGTCTGATGACTTCCGTACCTTGATAGAAAGGTTCGAGGGCGAAAATGCTTCTGCATACGATAAAGTGCAACTTGAAGCCATTGGCAATGAATTCGGCAAGATGATACATTCTGCCGACGAACTCATGTCATCTTCTGCCGAGCCTGAACTTATGGTTGAAATCACTCCTTGGGTAAGAGTAATGAAACTGATAGGAGAGAGGGGAAAACTAATCGTCAGTATGTATGATGCTCTTGAAAATAATGATGAAAAGGCTTTTGTGGATTATTATGAAAAGCAGATAGCACTTGAGCAGGAACAGAAAGGCATTATCTCAAGAGATTTTGAAGGTTCCATAAAAAAGCCTAATCCGGCAGTAGCGAGCGATGTAGTTTCTCCTTTTATAAACCGCACACTGAAATATCTGGTGCGAATGTATAAGAAAAACCATACTTACCGTGCCGATCTTTTCCCTATGGAAGTGCTTGATGGTGGAAAGTATTATATAAAATGTGATGGAATGTGGCTTACCAATGCAAATGCCAATGCCAATCGTACTGGAGATTTCCCGGTTTGGACAAAAGATGAAGATTTGGTGAATCCGCAACGTCAGGAGTGGGTCATTTCTACAGAACCTTCTTCCGGCAGATATAAGATATCAAATGCACAGGACGGACGTTTCATTACAGATAAGGGAACTTTCCGGACATCGTCCGATATACAGTATGACAGCGAATTGCATTCATTTGATATTTATCGCATAAATGGCAAATATGCTATAATGACTACCGGCAAAACCGGTAGGATGGTATTCGTTTCAGATGGAAACAGGGTTGAGGCTAAGTCCTCCGGCGGACTTAACGAAACGCTCTTTGTATTCGATTTAGTTCCTGTGGATGATAATGTATCCGTTGTACATCAGGTAATAAACAATACATCTTATTATAATATAGTGAATAATGAAGGATTGTATCTGACCAACAGTAAAGCGGCATTGCCAGTATTCGAAAAAGCCGATGGCTCGGATTCGCAGAAATGGCATCTTTTACTTGACGAAGGTACCGGGCTATATATACTGAAAAGTATAACCGATGGCCGTAGTGTTGCTGCAAACGCCTATTTCAGAAAAGATGATGCTACATCGCAGGAGGCTGTATTTACTTTGTTTGAATTGGGAGGAAGCTATTCCATCAGTATCCGTCAGGGAGAAACTGATAAATATATGATTATGAATGGTAAGTTCCCTATGATGACCGACCAGGTTTCTATGCCTGCAAGTTATCTTTATAAGCTTATCCCAATAGAATAGGAATGTATAACTTAATAACTTTAAAATATGAAAACTAAAGAATTGCTTTTTACTGCTTTAATTACATCTGTAATGATGGGGTGTAGTAATAAAGAAGAAAAAATTCCGGGTATCGGTGGCGAAGTTAAATTTGATATGGAAGTTAAGGATGCCCCTTTTGTAGGTAACACAGAAAATGCATACGAATTTGCTTTTGGTGAGAATGCTGCAATAGGCATATTCGCCATTGATGATAAGTTACAGCCTGTAGCTTCTAATTTCAGGTTTGAACTGAAAGAAGGAAAATGGATTCCTTCCAATGAGAATATTAATGTTCCTTATGATGGATATTATACTTATTATGCATATTATCCTTATAATGCCGATATTTCTGATATGGAGAATATTCCATTTTCAGTTAGTACTGACCAGGAAACAGACGGGTTTACGGCGAGTAATCATTTTACAAGCAGACATAGGGCTACAAAAGGACAGAGTACAATTGATTTGAAATATAACTATTCTTTGGCATTGGTTGAAATAATTCTGGAAGGTGAAGATGCTACCGAAGACGCTGAAGTTACGCTGCAAGGATTAGCCAACGATGCTTATGTAAATCTTTTTAAAGAAGATGTAATCACAGGAAGCCATCTTACCAATATCAAGATGGATAACACGGGTAATATGACATTTTGTGCGCTTGTCCCTGAACAGTCAATTAAAAAAAATACTGTGCTCTTGAATGTGAAATCAAATGGTATAGACCATTCTATATCACATGACGAAGTCATAAATTTTGCCAAAGGCTATTATACATCTATCAAGGTGGATGTCAATCCAAAGAAGTCGGATATTTCAATCAGCACAGGAAATATCAAGGATTGGCAACCTAATGGAAATGAAATAACTGAAGGTTTTAATCCTGAAGAAGGTAAACTTGTTATAATCAAACCTATTACTGAAACATTGTCAGAGGGACCTCGTAAAGATTTTACGAAGGATACATGGTTCTGTATTGTAAACAAGACACAGGTGGGGCTTGGTTATGCCGAAGTTATTGCAAGTACGGCTCAGGATAAAGAATGGGATAAGGCCATTAAGTTGAGCTATAAATCTATAGGAACTGTAAACAATAGTTATTATAACGTATATACAGGTTTCTATCGTCGTAACATGATTGGTACTTTTAAAACTCCAATATATAAACTTACGTTTAAGGCAAAAGGACGAAGGTATATTCCGGATGGTGATAAAGAAAAACTGGATGCCGTAAAAGGAGCTACTATAATGGTGACATGCAGAAACAATGCGGATAATAATTCGTTTGCAATTTCTGCTAATCATGAAGCGATAATAAATACAATAGCGACTTGTAACCCTAAAGAGGATGTAGATGTATGGAAAGACTATACATTGTATATTGACTTCTCGAAAATGCATACTCAAATGTGGGGGGCGCCTAAGTTTAATACTGCTACAGATGAAGATAGAAAGGGTATTGATATTAGGTTCTACACCAATGATCAGGCAAAAGCAGCCGGACATGATTTCGTAAGAGATGAAATAGAGATTACGGATGTCAGATTGGAGCCTTATATAAAATAATTAGGTAGTTATAATGAATGTGTATAGGTCTGTCTGCGTGAGCAGGCAGACCTTTTGGACATTTATATATAGGTTTATGATATTAAAGAAAGTAGAACATTTAATTTATTATAGAAATGAGAAATTTATATCGTTTATCGGGATTTATATTTCCCATTTGTGTTTCTCCTGCTATTTATGCACAATATGACGTACAGGATAAACATAAGCCAAACATTATTTTCATTATTACAGACCAGCATAGAGCAGATGCAATAGGCTGTAGCGGAAATGAGCGAATTATCACTCCTAACATAGATGCTTTGGCGGCTGATGGCTATTATTTCAATAATGCATATTCGTCTACCCCCCAGTAGTACTCCTGCCAGAGCAGGACTGCTTACCGGAATGTCACCATGGCATCACGGAATGTTAGGATATGGCAAAGTGGCTGAGCATTACCGTTACGAAATGCCACAAATGCTTCGCGATTGTGGTTATCTGACTTTGGGAATAGGGAAAATGCATTGGACACCGCAGAATGCTTTACATGGATTTCATGCTACTCTATTGGACGAGAGCGGAAGGGTGGAATCACCATATTTCATGAGTGATTACAGAAAGTGGTTTATGACAGTGGCTCCTGACAAGAATCCAGATGAGACTGGTATTGGATGGAACGAGCATGCAGCATCTGAATATAAATTGGACGAAAGCCTTCATCCCACAGCATGGACGGGTGATGTAGCTGTGAGTACTATAGCTCATTACGACGGCACCAAACCTCTCTTCCTGAAAATATCGTTTGCGCGTCCGCATAGCCCGTACGACCCACCAAAACGTTTTCTTGATATGTATTCTTCCATAGAAATGGAGGCACCGGCAAAAGGGGAATGGAGCAGGCAGATAGGTGAGAATATGACAAATCCTAAAACTGATCTTGTAGCACCTTTCGGACAATTTGGCGATGAATATGCCATGAATTCTAAGAAACATTACTATGCCTCGGTGACTTTTGTTGACGAGCAGGTGGGAAGAATCATTAAGGCACTTAAGGAGAAAGGTATATACGATAATACCGTAATCTGTTTCACGTCCGACCATGGCGACATGATGGGCGATCATAATCACTGGCGCAAGACGTATGCTTACGAAGGATCATCTGCTATTCCGTATATCGTGAAATTTCCTAAAGGAACGAAGGCTGTGAGACCTGTCGGAACTACAATTGAAAATCCTGTAGAACTGCGTGATTTCCTGCCTACATTCCTCACACTGGTAGGCAGAGAGGTTCCTGCTGATATGGATGGAAAGCCGCTGTTGGCTTTGATAGAAAGCGATACTCCAAAGTGGCGCAGATGGATTGACCTGGAACATGCTACTTGCTATTCACAGCATAATTACTGGTGTGCGCTTACTGATGGAAAAATTAAGTACATATGGTTCGTGCGTACAGGTGAAGAGCAATTGTTTGATTTGGTGAAAGACCCTAAGGAAACTAAGGATGTGTCTAAAGAACGTAAGTACAGGAAGCAGATGGACGATTTGCGTGCCGCCATGGTGGAACATCTTAGCGAACGTGGCGATGAATGGGTCAAGGACGGAAAGTTGATGACTCGTGAAAACACGTTATTGTACAGTCCGAATTTTCCAAAGGAATAATATTTATTACAATGGCTGGAAGCTAAAATATATTCGGTGCAGGTTTATAATGATAAACCTGCACCGTTTTTTTATATAAAAATACCCTCATGACTTATGATCATGAGGGTTAAAAAGTTTAACAGAATTTGATAATGAACAGTTTGTCTACTGTAAATCAGAGAATGTTTTGATTATTTTGGTAGTGTACTGATACCTATTTTTACTATTTGACCTTGATTTAATGTAAATTTATTCCCAGAATTAGACTTTGTACTTATTTTGTACTCTTCGTTTTCGCCAGTAATTCTCAAAAATTCAGTGTTTTCAGCAATTTCTTGTGCAGGAAGTATTGCCCTGTATAGGTTCATTTCTCCCTGTTTGTTCATAATAATTTCTGTATCTTTTTTGTCTGTTAGTGTTATTTCTTTAGTCTCTAAATTTATATATTCTGAATTTGCCACGTTTACCAATTTCACAATAGGGTTACTTAGCTTGCCTGCATCGCCGCTTAATTCTATTTCTATCATTGAGAATGCGTGCTCGAATGAAAGATTTACAGTAGCCTTTTCTTTGTTTTCCCCTGTATATGCTGGATACTCAGACTTTGATATAAGAATATCGCTGGTATCATATTCGTCTTTTTGTATGCTTTTGACAGATAGGTTTATCGATTCTATGTCCGAGGCTGAACCTAAATTTTTATTATACGGATAATATGCGTAAAATTTGTATGATTTTTCAGGACTGATTTTAATAGGTTGTGCAGTGTTCCAGTGTGTTCCGTTGAATGTGCATTTTATATTTTTCAGAATAGGTTCATTGGTCTCTGCTTCATAAACATATACACCCACCTCGTCATTGGCTATAAATGTGGTTGTGAGTGAGCCGCCTGTCTCTGTTGTGGCAGTTCTTGACAAAGAAGATGCTGACATGTTGAATTCTACATGTTTTTCTTTTGAGGGAATCAGTTCCTCGCTGTTGTTGCACGATGTTATTGCAACTGCGGCGATAAATAATTTTGCTAGATTTAATACTTTTGTTTTCATATTATTAAGCTTTATTGTAATCATATTTTCGTGTTGCGAAGTTACGAAAAGAGTGTAATTTATTGGAAATGAGCATTGGGTAATCGCTC
>NZ_DXVR01000005.1:0-61088 GCF_019417265.1 Bacteroides sp. | reverse complement strand
ACTACCTTTGCACTCGCAATCGGGAAACAACGATAGCAAACAGGTTTGATTCGCTAGCTCAGCAGGTAGAGCACAACACTTTTAATGTTGGGGTCTTGGGTTCGAGCCCCAAGCGGATCACTCGGAAAAAGCGATTATCTCAAAAAGATAATCGCTTTTCCCGTTTTTATGGATTATTGGTCAAATCTCAATTTCCAAATCCTTCTTCAGTCTTGCCACAGCCTTGTCCGCATTTCCGTTCTCTTCGTTTAACAGAGTCACAAACCGGCTTCCTATGATGCAGCCTGCGGCGTGTGATGCTGCGGCCTTGTATGTCTGTCGATTGGATATGCCGAAACCTATCATGCGCGGGTTGCGGAGGTTCATGTCTTCTATTCGTTTGAAGTATTCCTGTTTTTGAGTATCGAAATCCTTCTGTGCTCCGGTTACGGCAGCCGAAGATACCATGTATATAAATCCTTCTGTATTCTCGTCGATAAGGCGGATTCTTTCTTCCGATGTTTCGGGAGTGATGAGCATTATAACTTTGACGCCGTACTTCTCGGCAACGGGTTTTACGGACTGCATGTACTCGGCGAAAGGCAGGTCGGGGATGATTACTCCGTCAATTCCCGTACGGTGGCAGCTCTCGAAAAACGAGTCTGTTCCGTATTGCATTATCGGATTGAGATAACCCATAAGAATGAGAGGTATGCTTACAGTGTTGCGGATGCTTTCCAGTTGCGCGAACAGGCCGGTCAGTGTCACGCCGTTGCGGAGCGCCTGGCAGGATGCATTCTGTATCGCCGGACCGTCGGCGAGAGGGTCGCTGAAGGGTATTCCTATCTCAATCATCTCCACTCCGTTCTTTTCGAGCGAGGTTATAACTTCTGCTGTATTGTCGGCTTTAGGTGCGCCTGCACAGAAATAGATTGAGAGGATGTCATGTTTCTTGTTGCTGAAGAGTTCGTTTATTCTGTCCATAGTTGTATCTGTTTTTATAGTGTCCTTAATTGTTTGATAAATTCGCCGATTGCTTCGGTATCTTTCAGTCCCGGAGCTGTCTCGAAACCGCTGTTGATGTCTATTCCGGCAAACGACGGATGGCGGAATGATGAAATCTGCTTTAGGCTTTCCGGTCTTATTCCACCGCTGAGCAGGAATGGAGTCTTGCCGTGATAGCTTTCGGTAAGAGTCCAGTCGAATGTCTTTCCTGAACCGCCGTAGGCTGTGCAGGGAGTGTCGAAGAGATAGTATCGGCACAGTCCGTCGTATGGTGCTGTTACTGTGTCGGCATTGTAGGTTTTTAGAGAGAAGGCTTTTATTATGTCTATGCCTTTGCTTCGTATGGCTCTGCATTGCTCGGGCGATTCATTTCCGTGTAGCTGCACGATGTCGAGCCCGAATTCCTTTACCTTATATAATATATAGTCCGTATCGCTGTTTACGAACACTCCGACTCGGAGCGATGAAGCCGGCATGTATTCCGGCACTGCATCTGCAAAACGCGGAGAGGAAGGGTGGAAGATGAAACCTGTCATGTCCGGTTTCAGTTTGTCCAATGCTCTTATATTTTCGGCATATTTCATGCCGCATACTTTTATAATCATTTTGTGTATTTATTAATTATGTATTGTCAGCCTGTAATCTCCATTTGCTTTTCGGGCTTAATCAGAATGGAATCTTTGGAGTCTTATTTTAGAAGATTCTCTTTTGGAGTTGGCGGAACACGTTCGTGTTACGCCCGTTGCACGTCCGTGTTCCGCGCGTGACACGTTCGTGTTCCACCCGTTACACGTACGTGTTACGCTTTCTGCGTCGAAGCGTTTTATTGTTTTGTAGCCGTTTCCAGTTCTTCTATGAGCGTTCTCAGTGCGCCGGCCGGTTCTGTAGTCTTCATGAATGATTCTCCCATGAGGAATCCGTTGTAGCCGGCCTGTCGGAGTTTGATGATTGTTTCTGCCCCTGAGATGCCGCTCTCCGATATGTGCGGTATTCCCTTCGGAAGCCTTTCGGCAAGGCGGAATGAGTTTTCCACATCGGTGTGGAAACTGCCGAGATTCCGGTTGTTCACTCCTATGAGGTCGATGCACTCCGTCGCATATACCAGTTCGTCTTCCGAATGTATTTCCAATAATACTTCCAGTCCTAAACTGTGTGTCATTTCTGCGAGGTGTTTGCATTCGTCCTTTTCAAGTGCGGCAGCTATCAACAGTATCGCATCAGCCTGAATGGCTGCGGATTGTAATATCTGATATTCCGATATGATGAAGTCCTTTCTCAGGATAGGGGTGGATGGGGCTGAAAGGTGGGCTTTGAGGAGGTCACCTTCGCTGCCTCCAAAGAAATCGGTGTCTGTCAGGACTGACAGTCCTGCAGCTCCGGCTTCGGCATATCCTCCGGTTATCAGCCGGATATTGGCTTCGCGGTTTATCCAGCCCTTTGAGGGAGAACGTCTTTTGAATTCTGATATTATTCCGGTGGGGGATGACATTATCGAACGGCTGAGGCTTAAAGGTTCTCTTGTTTCACGCATGGCTATTATGGCTTCAAGTTGCTTCATGCTTACAGCTTCCATCTGCCTGCTGATTTCCTTGCGCTTGTTGGCTATTATCTGTGTGAGAATATCTTCTTTCATACTGGTGGAGTGATTATTGGTTTATCTCGATGAATTTCTTGAGTGTCTGCATCGCGCGTCCGCTTTCGAGCGATTCGCGTGCCTTGGCTACACATTCCTCTATCGGCAGTTGCGGCTCTATGGCCTGTATGGCGAATGATGCGTTTATCAGTACGCATTCTGTCTGTGTCTTTGTGGCGCGGTTGTCCAGTACATTGTCGAAAATCTCTGCTGCCTCGCGGATGGTGTTTCCTCCGTAGAGTTCTTCGCGGCGTGCTATGGTGAAACCTATGTCGGAAGGTTTGCAGATGGTTTCATAGCGGTTGGTCATTACCTTGAACTCGTCGGTGAGGGATATTTCGTCGTATCCGTCGAGATTGTTTACTACTGCGAAACCTATTCCGAGGCGTTGCAGTGTGTTGGTATATAGACGCATCAGTGTAAGGTCGGCCACTCCGAGCAACTGATATTCCGGGATGCAGGGATTTACGAGAGGCCCGAGCAGGTTGAAGATGCTTCTTACTCCAAGTTCCTTTCTTACGGATGCCACGGTCTTCATAGCCGGATTGAAGAGAGGTGCGTGCATATATACCATTCCGCATTCTTCCATCGACTTTCTCAGACGGGAATTGTCGTTGGTGAATTTCACTCCGTGTTCCTCCATTACGTTGCTTGCTCCGCTCACGGAAGTACTGCCGTAGTTGCCGTGTTTGGCTACCTTGTATCCGGCTCCTGCCACTACGAAGCAGGCGCATGTGGAGATATTGAATGTGTTCTTGCCGTCGCCTCCCGTGCCTACTATGTCTATCGGTCTGTATTCGCTCAAATCTACATTGACACGTGTGCTGAGGAGTGCTTCGCGGAAGCCTATCAGTTCTTCTACTGTTATACCCTTCATCTGGAAGACCGTGAGGAGTGATGCTATCTGGGTGTTGTTGTATTTCTCTCCCGTTATGTTTTTCATGAGCGAACATGCTTCCTCGCGTGTTAGTTCCTCATGATTGAATAGTCGTTTAAGTATTTCTTTCATTGTAGCAGCTTTTTTAAATTAATAATTCCCAATCCAGTTCTCAATCATTTTCTTTCCGTCGGGAGTAAGTACCGATTCCGGGTGGAACTGAATGCCACGTACATCGTATTCTTTGTGTCGGATTGCCATTATGTAGCCTTCCGCGCTGACGGCTGTCACTTCCAGACAGTCTGGGAGAGAATCGCTGTCTACTACCCATGAATGGTATCTTCCTACGGGGATTTCTTCAGGCAGACCGCTGAAGATATAATCATCGGCTGTGATGCGGATTTTGCTCTGTATGCCGTGATATACTTCTTTCAGATTTACCAGTTTTCCTCCGAACACTTCGCCTATGGCCTGTTCGCCAAGGCATACACCGAGGATAGGTTTGCGGCCGGAATAGGTGCGTATAACGTCGAGAAGGAGTCCTGCCTCTTCGGGTATTCCCGGGCCGGGGGAGAGGAGTATCTTGTCGAACTCCTCGAGTTCTTCCATACTGAAACAGTCGTTTCTGAGTACTGTAACTTCTGCGCCAAGTTCCTTTACGAGGTGGCTGAGGTTGTATGTAAATGAGTCGTAGTTGTCAATGATTACTATTTTCATTTTGTTTAGTTTTTGTTTTATAATTTCTCTGCCAGTTCGATGGCTTTTCTCAGTGCTCCGAGCTTGTTGTTTACTTCCTGCAGCTCGTTTTCTACATTGCTTTTTGCTACTATGCCGCCTCCTGCCTGAAACCAAAGCTCGTTGTTGCGGCTTACAAATGTACGAATTGTTATAGCTTGATTAATGTTTTTTCCGTCTAAACTGATGAAACCTATACATCCTCCGTACACGCCACGGTTGTGTGGTTCGTACTTGCTGATAAGCTGCATAGCCATTACTTTTGGTGCCCCGCTCAGTGTTCCTGCCGGGAAGGTGTCGATGAATGTACTTACGGCATCGGCTCCGGCATTTACTTTTCCGCTCACACGGCTTACGAGGTGTATCACATGACTGTAGTATTGAGGCTCCTTGTAGAAATCCACTTTTACATCGTGGCAGTTGCGGCTCAGGTCGTTTCTTGCCAGATCCACCAGCATGACGTGTTCTGCATTCTCCTTTGGGTCGGCAAGCAGGGTTTCGGCTGCTTTGCGGTCGGCCTCCTTGCTGCCTGTCCTTTTGATGGTTCCTGCTATCGGGTCGATGCTTGCGATGCCGTCCTCAATCTTGCAATGAGTTTCAGGTGACGAACCGAAGATTCTGAATCCGCCGAAATCGAAGTAGAACAGATATGGCGACGGGTTTATGCTTCTCAAGGCACGGTAGAGTTTGAAGTCGTCGCCTTCGTATTTCTGTATGAACCGTCTTGACATTACTATCTGGAATACGTCGCCCCTCATGCAGTGGCTTATACCGCGGCGTATGTTCTCGCGATGTTCGTCGTCTGTCAGTGTGCTGGTGGTTTCTCCTACAGCCCTGAACTCGTATGCTGTGAAGTTGCGGTTGTTTATGGCTTTTTCTATCTCGTCTATATGGCTCGGTTCACCTGGTGATTGCAGTTCGAGCAATACCATCTCGCTTTTGAATCCGTGGAAAACGATAAGGTATTTATATAATATGTATAAAATCTCCGGCGCGTCGTTCTTTTCGTCGATACTGTCCTGAACGTCTATGTTTTCGAAATAGCGGACAGCATTGAAAGTAGTGTAGCCATATACTCCACAGTATGATGAGTATTCACCTTCTATCCCGAAATGTCCGAGGAAGGTATTAATGACATCTTCCACGCTTTCTTTACCTTTAACAGAAGTTTCTTCTGTAGTTCCGTCCGGGTAGGTTGCGATGGCCTTCCCGTGGTTGACACTTATGCTTGCTATCGGGTTGAGGCCGATGAAGGACTTGTTGTTTTCTGTTCCGTGATAGTCCGAACTCTCCATCAGTACACTCTGAGGGAAAAGGTCGCGCACTTTCAGGTATGTGCTTACCGGGGTATGTAGGTCGCCCAGTATTGATTTGTGAATGGTGGTGTATTTGTATTTTGTATTCATTTTTTGATAATTTAAATTAATAATTGGGAGTTGTTAGTTTTTAGTTCTTTGTTGTTAGAACCATGCGGATGAAAACTAATAACTAAAAACTAACAACTTTTACATTTCAAATAAGTTTCAATATCCTTATCACCTCTTCCCGACACTGTAAGTACAACAATATCTGTAGGCTTGAAGTTCATTTTTTCTAAAGCTCCCAGGGCATGTGCCGATTCAAGAGCCGGTATTATTCCTTCTAGAAGTGTAAGTTCATAAGCAGCCTTGATTGCTTCGTCATCGTTTATAGCCAAAACTGTAGCGCGATGTTCTTTGGCAAGATTGGCGTGCATAGGACCTATTCCAGGATAGTCCAGACCGGCAGAGATGGAATAAGGTTCGAGAATCTGTCCGTTGGCATCCTGCATAACCAGAGTCTTGAATCCATGTATGATACCGATTTTGCCCAATTGGATTGTGGCAGCCGACATACCGCTGTTCAGTCCCATACCGCCTGCTTCGGCAAGTACTATTTTCACTCTCTCATCGTTCAAGTAGTGGAATATCGTTCCTGCAGCATTGCTTCCACCGCCTACACATGCCATCAGATAATCAGGGTAATCGCGTCCTTCGTGTTCCATGAGCTGCTTCTTGATTTCTTCGCTGATGACGGACTGAAGTCTTGCCACCATGTCAGGATAGGGGTGAGGGCCTACAGTAGAGCCTATCACGTAGTAAGTGTCAGAAGGATGACAGCACCAGTCACGTATGGCTTCGTTTGTGGCATCCTTAAGAGTCATATTGCCGGAAGTTACCGGACATACAGTTGCTCCGAGCATCTTCATTCGTTCCACGTTCACGTGCTGGCGTTCAACGTCTGTTTTTCCCATATACACTACGCATTCCATACCCATCAGCGCGCATACCGTGGCTGTAGCTACACCGTGTTGGCCTGCTCCCGTTTCAGCAATGATTCTGGTTTTTCCCATACGTTTTGCAAGCAGAACCTGACCTATAGCATTGTTGATTTTGTGAGCTCCAGTGTGGTTCAGGTCCTCTCTTTTCAGATAAATCTTGCATCCGTATTTTTCGGACAGGCGTTTGGCAAGATATAGTGGAGAAGGACGTCCCACATAGTCTTTCAACAACTGTGCATATTCTTTCTTGAATCCTTCGTCCTCAAGAACTTTTGAATATGCTTCCTGTAGTTCGCTTACGCATCTGTGCAGTATTTCGGGGATATATGCTCCGCCGAATTCTCCGTAATAACCTTTTTCGTTTACTTGATAAGATTTCATATCGATAATGTTTTAATTGTTTTTGAAAATGCAAAAAAAGCAGAACGGGCTGCCGTAAAGTACGACAGCCCGTTCTGCTTTTAATATTCCTAATATCTTTTAATTTGGTATATACACGCGACTGATGCCCTTACGACTTTGGGAGTTGTAAGTGGCGCCACCAGAAGAATGTATTTACCATTGAATTTGTCATAAATGTTATTTTATTTCTTGTTTCTGCGGCAAATGTATGCATTATTTTTTATAATCCAAATATTTGACCGGTTTTTTATCGAAAATATTTCACTTTGACTCCCACATTCTTAGAGTCAGCTCCCATTGGCGGATTTTCTTTGAATATGATTATCTCTATGCTTTTGATGGTTGGAAAGTCATCGAACAGACGTTTTGAAATTCTGTAGGCTAAGTGTTCAAGGAGTTTTACCGGTATATTCATTTCTTCCTTTACAGCCTCGTGTACTTCCGCATAATTGATTGTACCTTCAAGATTGTCGGTAGCAGCAGCTTCGCTGAAGTCTGTTTCCAGATTCAGGCTGACCTTATACTCTGCACCTACGATATTTTCTTGTGGGAGTACACCGTGATATGAGTAGAATTTCATCTCGTTAAGGATGATGTTCATGGATTGGGCTTTCATATACGATATTATTTTAAAAGAAAAGGCGAAGAATCTGTTTTTACGCATATATTCTTCGCCTTAGGTTTGTCATTTATGTTTTAAGTATATTATCCGCATCTTGAAGAACCGCAAGTAGTACAGATCAGGCAACCTTCCTGATATACTAATGTCTCGTTTCCGCAGTTAGGGCATTTCATACCTTTTGCTTCAGTTCCGTCCTGTACATATTTCTTCAGGGCACGTTCAACACCGACTTTCCATGTGTTGATATTTTCGCTGTCAAGTTGCAGTGAACCTACAAGTTTGATAACCTGTTCGATAGGCATTCTCCAGCGCAAGACACCTGAAATAAGTTTTGCATAGTTCCAGTACTCTTTGTTGAAACGTTCTGAAAGTCCTTCAACAGTCATCTTGTAACCGCGCTTGTTTTCGAACTGGAAGTCATAGCGCTTGTTTCCGTTTTCATCGATATTCTTGATGATTTTACCGCAAGTTACAGACTTAGGAAGTACTATACCTTCCTCATCATCCTGAAGACCGGTAAAGATTTCGTATGGATGTCCGTCAAGCAATCCTACGAATGCCACCCATTTCTCTTTATTGTTCTGGAAGCGTACCACGTCTGCTTCAAGTACTTTTGGTCTTACCTCTACAACTTCAGGATGCTTACATGCGCATTCCTTCTCTAATTCCTTACGTTTTTCTTCTTTGTCAGTCTTTTGTGTAGATACAAGTACTCCGGCACGTGAACCGTCACGGTAAACAGTACATCCCTTACATCCTGAACGCCATGCTTCAACATATAGTTTGTTGACCAACTCTTCATCAACCGAATTCGGTAAATTAATGGTTACGCTGATTGAATGGTCAACCCATTTTTGTATGCGTCCCTGCATTTTTACCTTCATAAGCCAGTCTACATCGTTTGAAGTGGCTTTATAGTAAGGAGATTTGGCTACCAACTCGTCAATTTCTTCTTGAGTATAGTTCTTGGTAGTATCGAATCCATTGATTTTCATCCATGTAAGGAACTTGTGATGGAATACGATGTATTCTTCAAATGCATCACCGGTTTCATCAACAAAGTCTATTCTGACATTTTCATCGTTAGGATTTACTTTGCGGCGTCTTTTATATACAGGCATGAATACAGGTTCTATTCCGGATGTAGTCTGAGTCATAAGACTTGTTGTACCTGTAGGAGCAATAGTCAGACAGGCAATATTTCTACGTCCGTATTTTACCATCTCTTCGTAAAGTGCAGGGTCGGCTTCCTTGATACGGTTTACGAATGGATTGTCTTTTTCTCTTTCGCTGTCGTATATTTCAAAAGCACCGCGTTCTTTTGCCATAATAACTGACGAACGGTATGCTTCGATAGCAATAGTTTTGTGTACTTTTTCAGAGAACTCAGTAGCTTCTTCGGTGCCATATCTCAGTCCCATAGCTGCCAGCATATCTCCTTCGGCTGTAATACCTACTCCTGTACGTCTTCCAAGACCTGATTTTCTGTAAATCTTTTCCCAAAGATGGCGTTCTGTATTTTTAACCTCATCATTTTCAGGGTCAGAGTCAATCTTTTCAAGGATAAGTCCAATCTTTTCCAGCTCAAGGTCGATGATGTCGTCCATTATTCTCTGAGCATATCTTACGTGTTTCTTGAACAGGTCAAAATCGAAATATGCATCCTTTGTGAATGGATTTACCACGTATGAGTAAAGATTGATAGCCAGCAAACGGCAAGAATCGTATGGACACAATGGAATCTCACCGCATGGGTTTGTAGATACTGTTCTGAATCCAAGGTCTGCATAGCAGTCAGGAACAGATTCTCTCAAGATTGTATCCCAGAACAGGACGCCCGGTTCTGCTGATTTCCATGCATTGTGTACGATTTTTCTCCAAAGTTCGTTTGCATTGATTTCCTTAACGAACTGTGGCTTATCAGAATCAATAGGGAATTTCTGTACATAAGGTCTGTTTTCTACAGCTGCCTGCATGAACTCATCATCAAGTTTTACGGAAACATTAGCTCCGGTAACCTTACCTTCAGTCATCTTTGCATCAATGAAAGATTCAGAATCAGGATGTTTGATTGATACGCTCAGCATAAGAGCACCTCTACGTCCGTCCTGTGCAACTTCTCTTGTAGAGTTTGAATAACGTTCCATGAATGGAACGAGACCTGTAGATGTAAGGGCTGAGTTTTTAACAGGTGAGCCTTTCGGACGAATATGTGAAAGGTCGTGACCTACACCGCCTCTGCGTTTCATAAGCTGTACCTGTTCTTCGTCGATACGGATGATTGCACCATATGAATCGGCTTTTCCGTCGAGTCCGATAACAAAGCAGTTTGATAAAGAAGCAACCTGATATTCGTTTCCGATACCGGTCATAGGACTGCCCTGAGGAACGATGTATCTGAAGTGGTCGAACAAATCAAACAATTCCTGCGAAGTCATGCTGTTAGGATAGTTCGCTTCTATTCTTGCCACTTCATTGGCAAGACGCCAATGCATGTCCCTTGGGGATTTTTCATAGATGTTTCCAAACGAATCTTTCACCGCATATTTGTTTACCCAAACACGCGCAGCAAGTTCGTCCCCGTTGAAATACTCTAATGAAGCTTCGTATGCTTCATTGTAGCTGTAAACTTTTTTTTCCACGATATTATAATGAATAAGTTTGTTTTTTTTTGTAGGTTGTGCAAAGCTATCAATGTTTTCTTAATGAACAAAGAAAAAACAAGTAAAGTTATCAATAAATTTTGAAAGTTTTCCATTTCTACTTGTTAATGTCTTGATTCTTAGATTGATATTGATTTTATGATTCTGCAAAGTTTTACTTTTTGTCAAACTTGCGTTCTACGTATTTAATATTAGATTGATAAAAAAATATGATGTCTTGTTTTTTTATATTATCTTTGTCGATAAAGGAATTAATAAAAGTTTAACTATGGATTCTATAAAAAATCGCAGAACTATACGCAAGTATAAACAGCAGGATATTCCTGAAAATTTACTGAACTCCCTGCTTGAAGAGGCTTCAAGAGCTGCTACAATGGGAAATATGCAATTGTACAGTGTCGTAGTGACAAGAAGTGAGGAAATGAAATCTAAATTATCGCCAATACACTTCAATCAGCCTATGGTGAAGAATGCGCCGGTGGTTTTGACTTTCTGTGCCGATTTCAACCGTTTCAGTCTGTGGTGTAAGCAGAGAAAGGCTGAGCCAGGCTACGACAATTTTCTGTCGTTCATGAATGCAGTTTCAGATACATTGCTCTTTACACAGAATTTCTGTACGTTGGCTGAGGAGGCCGGCTTGGGAACTTGTTATCTTGGAACTACAATCTATAATCCGGGACCGATTATTGAATTGTTGAAGTTGCCGAAATTAGTTGTTCCAGTAGCGACTATAACAGTCGGTTATCCTGATGAAATGCCAACGCAACCGGACAGATTGCCATTAAAAGGAATTGTTCACAATGAAGTATATTCTCAATACTCAGAGAAAGATATTGATGATATTTACGAATATAAAGAATCATTACCTGAAAATAAGAACTTTGTAGAGATTAATAACACGGAAACATTGGCTCAGATATTTACCGATATAAGATATAAAAAGGCTGATAATGAGTTTATGTCTTCCGGTTTGATAAAAATATTGAAGGAACAAGGATTCTTCTGATTGGGATATCTGTCTTGCAGAATGCTTAGTTCACTATATGTTTATTTGATGTCAAACACTATTCGAATGTTGTTTAAATACCATTTAAATGCCATTTAAATATCATTTGAAGAACTTGATTTATTATAAAAAGAAAAGACTGCCCAATTTCCTTGAGGCAGTCTTTCCTTTATATGAAAACTTGACTGTTATGTTTCCTTTGTATATTATACAATACCCTGAGCCATCATAGCTTTAGCGACTTTCATAAAGCCGGCTACGTTTGCACCCTTCACGTAGTTGATGTATCCGTCCTGTTCTTTACCGTACTGTACACAAGCCTCGTGGATATTCTTCATGATGCTCTTAAGTTTTTCGTCAACTTCTTCTGCACTCCAGCTCAACTTGATTGAGTTCTGAGTCATTTCAAGACCTGATACTGATACACCACCTGCATTTGCAGCCTTACCCGGAGCATAAAGAATCTTAGCATCCTGGAATACGCGGATAGCTTCCGGAGTAGAAGGCATGTTTGCACCTTCAGATACAGCGAATACACCGTTTGCGATAAGTGCTTTTGCATCGTCACCGTTGATTTCGTTCTGAGTAGCTGATGGAAGAGCGATGTCAGCTTTTTCATTCCATGGACGTGCACCTGCAACGTATTTGCAACCATATTTTTCTGCATATTCACGGATACGTCCACGGTACAAGTTTTTCAATTCCATGATATAGTCGAGTTTTTCGCGGTCGATACCGTCCGGATCGTAGATGTAACCGTCAGAATCTGACATTGTAACAACTTTTGCACCCAACTGGATAAGCTTTTCAACTGTGTATTGTGCTACGTTTCCTGAACCTGATACAAGGCAAGTCTTACCTGCAATGTCGATATTACGTGTCTTAAGCATTTCAAGAAGGAAGTAAATATTTCCATAACCTGTAGCTTCAGGACGGATAAGTGAACCACCGAATTCACGGCCTTTACCTGTAAGTACACCTGTAAATTCGTGAGCCAGTTTCTTGTACATACCGAACATGTAGCCAACTTCACGTCCACCTACACCTATATCACCAGCAGGAACATCTGTTTCAGGACCGATGTGACGCCATAATTCAAGCATGAATGCCTGGCAGAAACGCATTACTTCAGCATTTGACTTTCCACGTGGAGAGAAGTCTGAACCACCTTTACCACCACCCATAGGAAGTGTTGTAAGAGAGTTTTTGAATGTCTGCTCGAAAGCAAGGAATTTAAGAATAGAAAGATTTACTGAAGAGTGGAAACGGATACCGCCTTTGTAAGGGCCGATAACGTTGTTGTGCTGAACACGATAACCCATGTTAGTCTGGATGTTACCTTTATCGTCCATCCATGTTACGCGGAACTGATATACTCTGTCTGGAATACAAAGACGTTCGATGAGGTTTACTTTGTCGAATTCAGGGTGTTTGTTGTATTCTTCTTCGATTGTTCCCAAAACTTCTTCTACTGCCTGATGGTATTCAGGTTCATTAGGAAATCTTCTCTTAAGATCCTCCAAAACTTTAGCTGCATTCATAATCTTTACCTTAAAATTAATTGGTTGTTACTATTTGTTGTTTTTTGTCTCTCTTGTAGATGATGCAAAAATATATCAAAGAATTGGTTTATGCAACATTTTGATTAAAAAAAATAAGAAAAATATCTTTTTTATACTTTTAATGCATAAAATGTGTTGAAATGCTTATTTCTTACGGCTATTGATTGACTTACCAATAGGTATGAAAACAAGTGCTCCGGATATTATTATTGTGACAATTAGTGGACCATCTATTTTAGGTGAAGAGGTGATGACCACAAAACAGAGTGCGGCCCAGAATAATGTGAGCAGAACGCATTGTGTGTTGGTGAGTGGCTTTCGCATGGTGAAGTGTGTTTTTGTAATGTGTTTATAATAAGACGAGTTGGCAAGATTTATAGTCCTAAACGTAAACCTTGTCAACTCGTCAAATTAAAACTTCGTCATATTATAATCAGCATCCTTTTTTCTTTTTGTCGACTATAGCATCAATACAAGCAATAGCTGTGATGTTCACTATATCGCGCACTGAACTTTCGATGTCGGTGAAGTGGATAGGTTTGTTCAATCCCATCTGGATAGGGCCTATGACTTCTGTTTCACTCATGTTCTGTATGAGCTGGTAAGTTGAGTTCGCTGAGCTTAGGTTAGGGAATACCAGTGTATTTACCTGCTTGCCTAACAGTTTTGTGAACGGATATTTTTCATCGCGCAATTCGTCATTAAGAGCGAATTTTACTTGCATTTCACCATCGATAGCCAATTCAGGATAGTTCTTGTGCATGTAGGCTACAGCTTCGTGTACTTTTGCTGGACTTCCTTCCTGATCTGAACCGAAGTTTGAATATGAAAGCATAGCCATTACCGGTTCATGGTTGAAGAAACGTACTGACTTGGCAGACAGACGTGCTATATCTATCAATGTATCTGTGTCAGGATGACGGTTAATTAAAGTGTCTGCAATGAAATATGTACCTTTTTTTGAGTTAAGAATGTGCATGGTTCCGAAGTGCTTGTAGCCTTCCTGTATGCCGATTACTTCCTTGGCAACTTTGATAGTGTTGCTGTATTTTGTGTACAGACCGGTGATGAATGCGTCTGCTTCGCCTGTCTCGACCATCATCATACCGAAGTAGTTGCGTTCGAACATCTTATCGTTTGCTTCTGCAAAGTTGGCTCCCTCGCGTGCGCGTTTTTCGCAAAGTATGCGTGCGTATCTTTCTCTTCTTTCAGCTTCGCTGTCGTGGCGGAGGTTGATGATTTCTATACCTTCAAGGCTGAGGTCAAGCTCTTTGGCAAGTTTCTGTATTCTTTCAGTGTTTCCTAAAAGGATAGGGTTACAGATGCCTTCTGCTTTGGATTCTACTGCGGCTCTAAGCATGTTAGGGTGAATACCTTCCGCGAATACAACTCTCTGAGGGCAACTGCGTGCTGTTTCATATAGTTTGCGTGTAAGTTTGTTTTCCTGGCCCATGAGTTCAAGAAGATGATTCTTGTATTCATTCCAGTCAGTAATTTCCTTACGTGCAACACCGGAAGCTATTGCAGCTTTGGCTACTGCCATTGATACTTCTGTAATCAGTCGTGGGTCTACCGGTTTTGGTATGAAGTATTCAGGACCGAAAGAAAGATTGTTTACGTGGTAGGCTTCGTTTACTACATCAGGAACAGGTTTCTTTGCCAAATCAGCAATGGCATGTACGGCAGCCAGTTTCATTTCTTCGTTTATGGCTTTGGCACGTGTGTCCAATGCTCCACGGAAAATGTATGGGAAGCCGATTACATTATTAATCTGGTTTGGATAGTCGGAACGTCCTGTAGACATCAAAACGTCAGGACGCGCACTCACGGCGTCTTCGTATGAAATTTCAGGAGTTGGATTTGCAAGTGCAAATACTATAGGGTTTGCAGCCATGCTGCGTACCATGTCCTGAGTAAGGACGTTACCTTTTGAAAGACCGAGGAATACATCTGCTCCCTTGATAGCTTCTTCCAGGGTGTGTACGTCACGGCGGTCTGTTGCAAAGAACTTCTTGCTCTCTGTCAGATTTGGACGGTCGCTCGTGATAACTCCCTTACTGTCAAGCATAAGGATGTTTTCTTTTCGTGCTCCTAATGCTATGTACAGTTTTGTACATGATGTAGCCGATGCTCCGGCACCGTTTACTACAATCTTGACATCTTCTATTTTCTTGCCGGCAACTTCAAGTGCATTCAAAAGACCGGCGCTTGATATGATAGCAGTTCCGTGCTGGTCGTCGTGCATTACGGGAATGTCAAGTTCAGCCTTAAGTCTGTTTTCTATTTCAAAACATTCAGGAGCTTTGATATCTTCAAGGTTGATACCTCCGAAAGTTGGTGCTATTGCTTTAACGGCCTCGATGAATTTTTCAGGATCCTTTTCGTTTACTTCAATGTCGAATACATCGATTCCTGCATATATCTTGAAAAGAAGTCCTTTACCTTCCATAACCGGTTTGCCGCTCATGGCACCTATATCGCCTAATCCCAATACGGCTGTTCCGTTTGAGATAACTGCTACCAGGTTACCTTTGGCTGTATAGTCGTATGCTGTTTCCTGGTTTTTCTGGATTTCCAGACATGGTTCCGCTACTCCAGGCGAGTAGGCTAATGACAAGTCGCGTTGTGTCTGGTATGGCTTGGTTGGAATAACCTCTATTTTCCCCGGTTTGCCCTGTGAGTGATAAAGCAGGGCGGCTTCTTTTGTTATCTTTACCATAAGTTATTACATTTTGTTGTTATTTGTTTGCTAAGATGCGCAAATGTATGAATAAAAATCTAATATATGCTTCATTTGTCATTAAAATCTCTAAATTGTTTTTTCTTTTTCTGAAATTGTTTCTTCATAAACTCTTCTTTTTTGTCTAATAATCATATTCAGTAGTACAATTTTAATATCGTCAGATTTATTGGTTATTCTTAGTTAATTGTTAATTTTAGATAGTCTGAATTTTATATCTTTGCACGTGTGTTTTTGATTATAATAGTTAGCGAACTAATGTATTTGGAAAATATATAATAATTTTATATGAAAATGAGCGTGAAAAGTAAATTGAATTTTAGCAATGGCCGTGTAGCCATAGCTATGTTGGGTGTTTCTATTCTTACTGCTTGTGGCGGTGGTCAGGGCGGTATGAAAATGGGTGACAATGAGTTTGCTGTTATGACAACAGCCTATACTTCAAGTCATCAGACAAAAACTTATCCTGCTACAATAAAGGGACTTCAGGATATTGAAATTCGTCCACAAGTATCAGGTTTTATCGTAAAACTTTGTGTTGATGAAGGAGCTACAGTCAAACGTGGACAGGCATTGTTTCAAATAGATCCTACACAGTATAAGGCTGCATATGATCAGACTAAAGCTGGAGTAGAAGCTGCAAAAGCCAGTCTTGAAACTGTGACTTCAACTCTTGAGAACAAGAAAATGCTTCATGAACAAAAAATCATCAGTGATTTTGAGTATCAGACAGCTATGAATAATCTGCTTTCTGCAAAAGCTAATTATTCACAAGCCGAAGCTGCATATACTGCAGCAAAACAGAATCTGGATTTCTGTACTGTTACAAGTCCGTCTGATGGTGTTATCGGAACTTTCCCATACAGGGTTGGTAGTCTTGTAAGTCCTTCAGTACAACAGCCTTTGACTACTGTTTCACAAATAGGTGATATGTATGTGTATTTCTCAATGACAGAGAAACAGTTGCTGGAAATGACAAAATCTGAACAATCACTGAAGGATCAGCTTGCTGCTATGCCTGAAGTGAAACTTCAATTGGCTGATGGCTCTATTTATGAATCAGCAGGAAAGATTGATGCTGTAAGCGGTGTTATTGACCAGACTACAGGTTCTGTAAGTATGCGTGCAATATTCCCTAACAGTAAAAATATTTTGCGAAGCGGTGGAACTGCAAATATCATCTTCCCTTATGAAATGCAGGATATTATTTTGATACCACAGTATGCAACACAGGAAATACAGGATAAGAAATTTGTTTATGTATTGCAGCCGGACAGCACTTTGAAGCATACTGAAATTCAGATCTCAAATCTTAGCGATGGAAAGAATTATATCGTGACAGGCGGTTTGAAGGCCGGCGGTCAGATTGTGGTTGAAGGTGTTCAGATCTTGACTGACGGACAGAAGATTGTACCTATTACAACTGCCGAGAAGGAAGCAAAGTATCAGAAACATTTGCAGGACCAGCGTGACGGTAATATACAGACTGCCTTCAATTAATTGCATATCTTGGTCAGAAACAGATGTATCAATCTTATTTAATGAGATTTTAAAAAGAATAAAAGAATGAAACTAGATAAATTTATTAATCGTCCGGTACTGTCAACGGTGATTTCTATCTTGATGGTTATCTTGGGTGTTATAGGTTTGGCAACTTTGCCTATTACTCAGTATCCGGATATCGCACCACCTACAGTGTCCGTAAGGGCCACTTATACGGGTGCCAGTGCTTCTGCCGTATTGAATTCTGTCATCGCTCCTTTGGAGGAACAGATAAACGGTGTTGAAAGCATGATGTATATTCAATCAAATGCCACTAATACAGGTTCTGCTGATATCAGTGTTTACTTCAAACAGGGAACTGACCCTGATATGGCGGCTGTCAATGTACAGAACCGTGTGTCAATGGCTCAAGGTTTGCTGCCTGCTGAAGTTACACAGATTGGTGTTACAACACAGAAGCGCCAGAACTCAATGTTGATGGTTTTCTCTCTTTACGATGAGACTGACGAATATAATGTAGAGTTTATTGAAAACTATGCCAACATTAACATCGTGCCTGAAATCAAGCGTGTAAACGGTGTGGGTGATGCCAATGTGTTGGGTATGGACTACTCTATGCGTATTTGGTTGAAGCCTGATATCATGGCACAATATAAACTTGTACCTTCCGATATCTCTGCTGTTCTTGCTGAACAGAACATCGAGGCTGCACCGGGACAGTTTGGTGAACGCGGAAACCAGACATTCCAATATACTATTAAGTATAAAGGACGTTTGCAGAAAGCAGAGGAATTTGAGAACATCGTTGTAAAGGCATTGCCTGACGGTGAAATCTTACGTTTGGGTGATATCGCAGAAATAGAACTTGGTCGTCTGGCTTATACATTTAATAATAGGGTTAACGGACATAAGGCTGTATCTTGTATTGTTTATCAGATGGCCGGAACAAATGCAACACAGACTATTGCTGATTTGGAAAAGACACTTGCGAAGGCACAGGAATCACTTCCTACAGGTCTGAAAATAAATATTGCCCAGAATGCCAACGACTTCCTCTATGCTTCAATACACGAAGTAATCAAGACCTTGATTGAGGCATTCGTACTTGTGTTTATCGTGGTTTATGTGTTCTTGCAGGATATGCGTTCAACACTTATTCCGGCGATTGCAATTCCGGTTGCTTTGATTGCAACATTCTTCGTCTTGAAACTTATCGGATTTAGTGTCAATTTGCTTACTCTTTCTGCCATGGTGTTGGCTATTGCCATAGTGGTGGACGATGCCATAGTGGTGGTTGAAGGTGTACACGCTAAACTTGACCAGGGATATAAGTCGGCAAGAGAGGCTTCAATTGATGCCATGAGTGAACTTGGTGGAGCTATCGTGTCTATTACACTGGTCATGATGTCAGTGTTTATCCCTGTTAGTTTCATGGGTGGTACTGCCGGTACATTCTATCGTCAGTTCGGTTTGACAATGGCTATCTCAATTGGTTTCTCTGCATTGAATGCGTTGACTCTGTCACCAGCATTGTGTGCTTTATTCTTGAAACCTCACAAGGCTGAACATGGCGAGAAGAAGATGTCTATGATAGACCGTTTCCATACATCCTTCAATGCTGCATACGATTCTTTGTTGAGCAGTTATAAGAAGCGTGTTGTATTCTTTATACATAAGAAATGGTTCTCTATGGGACTGGTAGCTGTTTCTATAGTATTATTGGTATTCTTCATGAACACTACTCCTACAGGAATGGTGCCTACAGAAGATACAGGTACTATTATGGGTGCAGTGACACTTCCTCCTGGTACATCACAGGAACGCGCGATGGAAATCATGGATAAGGTTGATAGTCTGATTGCCGCAGAACCTGCTGTAAGTTCAAGAACTATTGTTTCCGGTTTCGGATTTATCGGTGGACAGGGTCCTTCATACGGTTCTGTGATTATCAAACTTAAAGACTGGGAAGAACGTTCTTTGATGCAAAACTCAAGTGTAGTAGTAGGAACATTGTTCATGCGTGCACAAAAAATCATTAAGGATGCCCAGGTATTGTTCTTTACACCGCCTATGATTCCTGGATATTCGGCTTCAAGTGATATCGAGTTGAACATGCTTGATAGAACTGGTGGTGACTTGAACAAGTTCAATGATGTAGTACATAGCTATATGGACGCATTGAAGCAACGTCCGGAAATCAACTCTGCACAGACTACATTTAACCCAAGTTTCCCACAATACATGATGGATATTGATGCTGCTGCATGTAAGAAAGCAGGTATAAGTCCAAGGGATATTTTGGTCACTATGCAGGGATATTTCGGAGGTTTGTATGCTTCAAACTTCAACAGTTTCGGTAAGATGTACCGTGTAATGATACAGGCATCTCCGGAAGCTACGAAGAATATGGAATCATTGAACCGTATAAAAATCCGTAATGGAAACGAGATGGCTCCTATTACTCAGTTTGTATCTTTGAAGAAAATATACGGACCTGACGTAATCAGCCGTTTCAACCTTTATACTTCTATTAAGGTGATGGTTGCACCTGCATCAGGTTATACTTCAGGTCAGGCACTCCAGACTATTGCCGAGGTTGCCAAGGAAAACCTTCCTACAGGTTTCGGTTACGAGCTTGGAGGTATGGCCCGTGAGGAAGCCGAAACCAGTGGTGGTACAACTGCCATTATCTTCGTTCTGTGTTTCGTCTTTGTATATTTGCTGTTGAGTGCTCAGTATGAAAGTTACATATTGCCATTGGCCGTATTGCTTTCAGTTCCTGCCGGTTTGCTCGGTAGCTTCTTGTTCGTAAACGGTTTCAGTGCTTTGGGTAGCATACCGGCATTAAAGATGATAATTGGTACAATGTCAAACGACATCTATATGCAGATTGCTCTTATCATGCTTATGGGATTGTTGGCTAAGAATGCAATCCTTATCGTTGAGTTCGCCCTCGACCGCCGTAAGCAGGGTATGGGTATTGCATGGGCGGCTGTGCTTGGTGCTTCTGCCCGTCTGCGTCCTATCCTTATGACATCACTTGCAATGATTGTCGGACTTATCCCGTTGATGCTTGCTGTTGGTGTAGGTGCACATGGTAACCGTACACTTGGTGCTTCAGCCATTGGTGGTATGTTGGTAGGTATGATATTCCAGATATTCATTGTTCCGGTATTGTTCGTAATATTCCAGTGGCTTCAGGAGAAATTCAAGCCAATCGAATGGGATAGCTTGGATGAAAGCGAAGTGGAAGCTGAAATTGAACAATATTCTCATACTAAATAATTAAGACTATAATGAAGAAACAAATCATATTGACAATGTGTGCAGCTGCTGCTTTGAGCAGTTGCCACATTTATAAAGCTTACGACCGTCCTGATTCAATAGATGCTTCCGGCATCTACAGAGATCCTGTATCTGTTACTGATACTTTGGCTGCCGATACGGCCAATATGGGAAATCTGCCTTGGAAGGAAGTCTTCAAAGACGAAAGACTTCAGGCTATTATTGAAGAAGGACTTGCAAACAATGTTGACATGCAGACTGCTGTACTTCGTGTGAAAGAAGCGAAGGTTATGCTTACTTCAGCCCGTCTGTCTTATCTGCCATCAATCAACCTTGCTCCTCAGGGAACTATGACAACTATGGGAGGAATGGTTAAAGCATACCAGTTGCCGATAGCTGCAAGCTGGGAAATAGACCTTTTCGGAAAAGTCCTTAATGCAAAGCGAAACCAGCAGGCTGTATATCTCCAGAGCCAATATGCCCAGCAGGCAGTCCGTTCACAGATTATCTGTGGTATAGCAAATATTTATTATACACTGTTGATGCTCGACCGTCAGGTAGAGATTACTACAGAAACAGCTGCTATTTATAAGGAAAACGTGCGTGCCATGGAAGCTATGAAGTTGGCCGGATATGTAAACGAAGCAGCTGTGACTCAGATGCGTGCAGCAAGCCATCAGGTTGAGGCTTCATTGCTTGACCTGAAACGCCAGGTTCGTGAAACGGAAAATTCTTTGTCAGTTCTTCTTGCAAAGGCTCCACAGACCATAGAACGTGGAAAACTGGCCGATCAGGTAATGCCTGAAGAACTTACTGCAGGAGTCCCATTGCAATTGCTGGAAAACCGTCCGGATGTCAAGATTGCGGAAATGACACTTGCAAGTGCTTACTATACTACAAACCAGGCACGTTCGGCTTTCTATCCAAGTATTAAAATAGGTGGTAATGCCGGATGGACAAATGGCTCCGGAGTACAGGTTGTAAATCCTGGACAGTTTATGTTCCAGGCATTGGCTTCTTTGGCACAGCCTATATTTAATAATGGTAAACTCGTTGCCAATCTGAAGGTATCAAAGGCTGAAGAAGAAATTGCCCGTATGAATTACCAGCAGACTTTACTCGAAGCCGGTCAGGAGGTAAGCAATGCTTTATGCCTGTATGAAACAGCCGACAAGAAACTCATTGAGGACAGAGGCAGGGTAGAACAGTTGGACAGAGCCGTTACTTATACTAAAGCTTTGTTCCAGAGTGCCGAGGCTACATACCTTGAGATTCTTACAGCACAGCAGAACCTTCTGAGTGCTGAATTGAGTGAGGTAGCCGATAACTTCCAGCGTATACAGGCTGTGATAAACCTGTACAGTGCTTTGGGTGGTGGACGTGAATAATAAACCTTAAAAACAGATAAACACATGATTAGTCCTTTAGCTTATGTTGACCCTTCTGCAAAGTTGGGCAACAATGTAACAGTTCATCCATTTGCCTATATCGACAAGAATGTGGAAATAGGCGATAATAATGTTATAATGCCGTACGCCAGTCTGATGAGTGGAACACGTATGGGAAACGGTAATACTGTGTACCAGGGAGCAGTTGTAGCTGCAGTACCACAGGATTTCAACTATACCGGTGAAGATACTATAGCTGAAATTGGCAATAACAATGTTATACGTGAGAATGCTGTTATAACACGTGGTACGCATGCAGGACATGCCACAGTTTTGGGTAACGGAAATTTCATTATGCAGGGTGTCCGCATTTCGCATGATGTGGAAATCGGCAACGAATGTATCATAGGCAATGGTTCCCAGGTATCAGGCAACTGTAAGATATTCGACCGTGCGATACTAACATCGAATGTCCTTATGCAGGGAAATACACGTTTGGGAAGCTATTCTATAGTACAGGGCGGATGTCGTTTCACCAAGGATATACCTCCTTTCATCGTGGCTGCTCATGAACCTATATCGTTCTACAGTATAAACACCTATGTGCTTGAGCATGAAGGTTTCTCTGAAACATTAATCAAGCATATAGCCCAGGCATACAGAATCCTTTATAAAGCCAATACATCTCAACGGGATGCACTTATAAGAATAAAGGAACAGGTTCCAGGTGGCGAACATATCGATATGATTATTGATTTTGTAGCTTCATCCAAGCTTGGTATTATACATTAATAAATAAATATAGCCGGTACTTTCAGTAATGTCAGTACCGGCATTTTTTATATATTGATATAAAAGTGTATATTTGCAGCGTTTTTTTTACATAGAACTGTTTTTTCATGAATAACAAATTGCATTATACATTCTTTCTTGCTTTTCTTGTGACATTCGGACTTATTGTCCTGCACTATTTGCCTGAGATAAAAGTCGGAGGCAAATCTTTAAGAAAAGTTGATTTGTTGTCAGACATACGAAGTGAAGTTTCAGAGTCAGACTCTGTTTCAGCAGATACACTTTCTCTGCTACCGGTTGTAAAACCGGCATTTGTGGATTCATGCAAAGCCGGAATAGAATGTATAGAGGACTATTCCGATTCAACTTCACACGGTATGTCACATTTCTATCAGTCGCTGGCCTCTGTTAAGGAGTTGAAGCGTCCTGTAAGAATTGCCTATTTCGGCGATTCATTCATCGAAGGCGATATCCTCACTGCTGATTTGCGCAATATGTTGCAGAAAGAATTTGGTGGTAGTGGGGTAGGTTATGTTCCTGTCACATCCAAATTCCCCGGTTTCAGACCTACCGTTAAACACAGTTTCGCCGGATGGACTTCACATAATGTTACAGATACAATAGGTTTTATACGAAACAGGCAGGATATATCAAATAATTACTTTAATGCCACTCAGGGAGCATATATATCGCTTGAGGGAACAGGAAAATATGCTTCAAATCTCGAATCCTGCACATCGTCATCTTTATTCTATCTTACTTCGGATTCATTGCATCTTACGGCACAGCTGAACGGAGCAGCCGGACAGGATTTCCGTTTGAAGGGCGACAGCACACTCCAGTGTGTTACGGTGAAGGGTAATATCAAGTCTGTAAAATGGAATATAAGGAATGCTTCCTCAGATGCCATATTTTATGCGGCCACTATGGATTCCGACCATGGGATAATACTCGACAATTTCAGTACCCGAGGCAGTAGCGGCCAGCAACTTTTGGGCATACCCGGTTCCATATTGAGAAAATACAACCGTCTGCGTAAATATGACCTTATAGTAATACAGTACGGATTGAATGTAGCCTTCGAAGGTGGAATTGATTATACTTACTATAAGGATGGAATGAAATCCGTTATTTCGCATTTAAAGAAGTGTTTTCCGGAAACTTCAATTCTTATAGTAAGTATAGGCGACCGTGAAACCAAGGATGAAAACGGTAATCTCAGAACCATGCCGGCAGTGAAAGGCCTTATCAGAAGCCAGCAGATGCTTGCAGCTGAAACAGGGGTTGCTTTCTGGAATATGTTCAATGCCATGGGAGGTGACGGCAGTATGTCAGAAATGGTAAATGCCAAGCCGGCCATGGCCAATTATGACTATACCCACATTAATTTCCGTGGTGGAAAACACATAGCTTCTTTATTGTATGACGCATTAATGTATGGAAAGGAACAATATGAAAAGAGAAAAGCATATGAGGCTGAATAGATTCCTGTCATACCGGAATATGGCTTTCGGAATTATTCTTCTGTTTCAGGTCTTTTCTGTGATACACGCACAGGATATAATGCCTGAGAAAGCTAAGCGCGACCATAATTCCGGTCCGGTATATTCAAGCACAGCCATGGAAAATCTGATGAAGTTTATTCCTGTGTCATGTTCCATGCCTTCGTGTTTTAAAGATACAACAGAGAATGTCATAACGGACCCTAACGGCAGTCTTGACAGATTTTGGGAGAAACTGTCTGTTATAGACCGTCCTGTAAGAATTGTACACATAGGCGATTCGCACGTGCGAGGACATGTGTTCCCATATATAATGCGTAAGTTGTTGGAAGGAGATTTCGGACATGAAGCAGTAATCGACTATAATGTTTCTTACCACACTTCAGGCCTGGCAGAGGAAACCGGCAAACCGGGAATCGTATATCACATTCTTGGAGTAAACGGTGCAACTTGCGAATCGTTCAACAATCCTGAAAGGATATCAGAGATAACCTCCCTAAATCCAGATTTGGTCATCATGTCTTTTGGAACCAATGAAGCCCATGGCAGAAATTACAATACAGCCGAACACCGTATTCAGATGAAGAATCTTATCGGCGAACTGAAAAAGGGGTGTACCAATGCCGATTTCCTTATAACAACCCCTCCGGGCGCATATGTAAGGTTCGGTAGAAGGAGCAGGGTGATAAATGTGAGAACTCCAAAGGTGGTTGAAACGGAAAAGAACTTTGCTGCGGAAAATGATTTTGCCGTGTGGAATCTTTACGATGTAGTGGGAGGAGAGAATTTCGCATGTAGGAACTGGACTACGGCCGGTATGTACCAGCGCGACAAGATACATTTCACCCGCGAAGGATATACCCTTCAGGGACTATTGTTACACGAAGCATTCATTAAAGCATACAACGATTATGTGGCAACAAAAATTCATTGATACTATAAACAGTCTGGGATTTGATTATGACAAGATACTTGAAGTACTGACATATGACCCTAAGCAACCTTTGATATTCAGTAGCGGACTCTTTGTGTTCCTTTTTCTTGCTTTCAGTCTTGTATATGTAGCGCTCCGTAAGCAGACAGCACTCAGACTGCTGTTTGTTTCAGCCTTTTCATATTATTTTTACTACAAGAGCAGCGGATTCTATTTCTTTCTTTTAGGTATAGTGACCGTAACGGATTTCATAATAGCCAGAGTGATGGAACATACCCGGGAAAAGGGAAAACGTAAACTGCTCGTATTGCTGAGCCTGTGTGTCAATCTTGGGCTTTTGTGCTATTTCAAATATACCAATTTCTTCTATGAGATGCTGTCTCCGCTTTGGGGAGGAAATTTCAGTCCTTTCGATATATTCCTTCCTGTAGGTATATCGTTCTTTACTTTCCAGTCGCTCAGTTATACCATTGATGTTTATCGTGGCGACCTTAAGCCGTTGCACAATCTGCTTGACTACGTGTTCTATGTATCATTCTTTCCGCAGCTTGTAGCAGGCCCGATTGTCCGTGCACGCGATTTCATCCCTCAGATACGCCGGCCGCTTTTTGTCAGTAGCGAGATGTTCGGTCAGGGAGTGTTTTTCATATTGAGCGGACTGTTCAAGAAAGCAGTCATATCCGATTATATCAGTGTGAACTTTGTAGAACGAATCTTTGAAAATCCGTCCTTGTATTCCGGTATAGAGAATCTGTTCGGAGTGTATGGATATGCCCTTCAGATATATTGCGATTTTTCAGGCTACAGCGATATGGCTATAGGTATTGCTCTGTTGTTGGGATTCCGTTTCCCTATCAACTTTAACTCACCTTACAAGTCCGACAGTGTAACCGATTTCTGGCACAGATGGCATATCTCGCTCTCCACATGGCTCAGGGATTATCTTTACATATCGTTAGGAGGTAACCGCAAGGGAAAGTTCCGTACATATCTTAATCTCATACTTACCATGCTATTGGGCGGTTTGTGGCACGGAGCATCATGGAATTTCATCGTTTGGGGAGGTCTGCACGGTGTGGCGCTTGCCCTGCACAAATTCTTCCGTAGCCTTGTCGGTAGAGAAAAGAATTACCGCAGCAGTGGTATAAAACGCATTTTTGCCGTTGTCATAACCTTCCATTTCGTATGTTTCTGCTGGATATTCTTCCGCAATACCACATTCGAGGGTTCTGTGTCGATGATAACGCAGATTTTCACATCATTCCATCCCGAGCTTTTCGTACAGTTGATTACCGGTTATTGGAAGGTCTTCCTGCTCATGGGATTGGGATTTGCATTACACTGGTGTCCTGACAGCTGGCAGAACAGATGTTCGGATATGGTTGTAAGAATGCCATTGCCCGTACAGGCCATATTGATAATAGCAGTCATATTTATAGTCATTCAGGTGAAGAGCAGCGACATTCAGCCATTCATATACTTCCAGTTCTAATAAAAACACAGCGGAACAAAATTCATTGAAATCCTGCTCCGCTGTTTTTTTTATTGGTATTCTCTACTTTATTTATCTGTTCTTGTACATATTCTCGTAATAATTCTGGTAGTCACCGCTTGTTACGTTTTTCACCCATTCCTGGTTGTTCAGGTACCATTCGATAGTTTTCACTATACCGTCCTCAAATTTTGTTTCAGGAGTCCATCCCAATTCTTCAGAAATCTTTGTAGGGTCAATGGCATAACGCTGGTCGTGACCTAATCTGTCTTTTACATACGAGATAAGCGAATCATTAATCCAGTCGATTGAAATCTCACCGTTCTCATCGAGTTCCTTTTTCTTCAGAACCTTTCTCAGTTCAGGCTTTTCCGCCATCATATTATGTATAGTGTTGATGGTCAGTCTTACGATTTCGATATTCTTCTTTTCATTATGTCCGCCCACGTTATATACTTCTCCGGCTTTACCTTTGTTTACAACGAGGTCGATAGCCTTGCAGTGGTCCTCCACATAGAGCCAGTCTCTCACGTTGGAACCATCGCCATACACCGGAAGTCTTTTTCCTTCGAGTATATTCTTTATTATCAGCGGTATAAGCTTTTCCGGAAAGTGGTATGGTCCATAATTGTTTGAGCATCTTGTTATTGTAACCGGCATCTTGTAAGTGTCGTGATAAGCCATAACAATCATATCTGCGCTTGCTTTTGAAGCACTGTATGGACTATGAGGGCATAGAGGAGTAGTTTCTGTGAAATATCCCTCTTCGCCTAACGAACCGTAAACCTCATCTGTAGAAACCTGATGGAATCTTACGTCTTTTCTCCATGTAGGATATCCTGTTTCATCTTTTCCTGTCACCCAAGCCCTTCTTGCAGCATCCATCAGATTCTGTGTACCAAGGATATTGGTTTGCAGGAATAATTGAGGGTCCTCTATACTGCGGTCTACATGACTTTCTGCTGCAAAATTTACTATACAGTCAAACTTGTAGTCGGCAAACAGGCGTTCTACCAGTTCGCTGTCGCATATATTCCCTTTTACGAAGAAGCAGCGTTCGTTGTCAATGTCGTTGGCTATGGTTGCAAGATTTCCTGCATAAGTCAGCGCATCCAATATAACTACCTTAATATCATCGTGTTTTTTCAGAATGTATTTGATGTAATTTGAACCAATGAAGCCTGCGGCTCCTGTGACTAAATACGTTTTCATAAAAAGTGTTTATAATTCCGGTGCAAATTTGGGAAAGATTTCTTGAACAGACAAATATTTTCGCGATTAATCTTTCAGTTCTATCACTTCTAAGTCGGAAAAATTGCAGTTGTCGACACTGAATCTCACCAATGTTCTGACTGCATGGAATCCATACTTTCCGGCAGCTCCCGGATTGATATGCAATAGTCCGAAATTCTGGTCGTATTTTACTTTCAGAATATGCGAATGTCCGCATACCAGCAGGTTAGGCGCCTCTGTCATTATCAGATTCTTTACTTTAGGGTCGTATTTGCCCGGATATCCTCCTATGTGTTTTATCACTATATCCGCACCCTCAATCCTGAATCTGTTAATCTCAGGCAGCATTTTCCGTATGTCCTGTCCGTCTATGTTGCCATAAACTCCCCTGAATGGTCTGAACTCCATAAGCCTTTTCAGCACCTCTGTAGAGCCTATGTCGCCGGCATGCCATATCTCGTCGCACTCCTCAAAATATTTCAGATACCGGTCATCCCAATACCCGTGAGTGTCCGACAGCAATCCTATTCTTTTCATTTTCCTGCCGTCTGCGTTATCTCAATATGGCTGCTATTTTCTGTATAATCTCAGGATTAGGCAGATTTTTCTTTTGTGTAACCAGATAGGCAAAGTTGTCAGCCAGTATTTCTTCCGGATTGATGATATATTCTGTGTTCTTACCTATTTTCTGATAGAAATCTTCAGCCTGGTCTATGCTGTAAATCACTGTCTGACCGTTCTCCTGTAGAGGAATAAGACTGTCGTTCAGAGGAATAAGCCCTACGCTGAGATAGTCTGAAAGCGTTTTCTCAGCTGAAAAAGGGATAGCCGAGTAAATCATCATCGAGCATTTCTGTTTCTGTCCGTTTATTGTAAATTCAGCATAGCTGTCATACATTTCAATATCCGGGTTAGAAATTCTTTTTTCTATGATGTCTATAGGGAAGAACAGTTCTCTGTCGATAACATTGAATCCTATGACAGAATATACAGATTTTTTGAAATCCTTATTGCTTCTTGTTAAAAAATGAAACATTTCGTGAGCTAAAAGATATTCAAGACTTTCCGGTGTAGATTCGTTTATATACTTTTCTCCCAATGCAATCCAGTTTCTTCTGGTATATGCTGCCACATTCATTTCCTCTTTCATTGATGTCTTCACCAATATCACTTCCTGCGGATATTTGATTTTCAGTTTCTGCTTGTCTATCTTTGCCTGCAGTGATTTGAATGCGGCTGTGATTTTCTTTTTCTCGGTTTCGCTCCAGTTCAGAGTTTCGTTCATTGCCAGTCTTAGGAGTTCCGATTTTCTGCCGTTTTCTTTGCCAAGGCGCAGATTGATGTCGAAGCTGTTAAGCCTGTTTGTAAAATTGTCGATATCAGTAATCAGCATTTGTGCTTCAGCGCGTGTGGCAAAGCGGTATGATATTTTTTTCTGAGCAGATGCTGTAAATGAAATACAGCACAATAATACAGATAGAATCCAGTGCGATAATCTCATAACTTTAATATTTTGATGGTTTATGTGTCTTTATTTTATACTCACACTGTAAAATTAAACAAAAAAAGCCATCCACACTTATCCTGATGTATCTTTTACGTTTTTTTTGTACTGCAAAGCAAAAGATACTGTGGCTGTGGATGGCTTTGGGTATAGAATAAGTCTGTTATTCCTTATCTTTCAGAGCTGCAAAAATCTGTGCTTCAAGCTCTTCTGCCAGTTCCGGGTTGTCCTGGATGCAAACTTTTGCCGCATCGCGTCCCTGTCCGAGTTTTGTATCGTTGTAGCTGTACCAGGAACCGCTCTTCTTGATTATGCCAAGTTCTGCACCGAGGTCAATAATTTCGCCGCTCTTTGAAATACCTTCACCGAACATGATGTCGAATTCTGCTTTACGGAAAGGAGGAGCAACCTTGTTCTTCACAACTTTCACTCTTACCTGGTTACCGATGATTTCCTCACCGTCCTTGAGCTGAGTGGAACGGCGGATGTCAAGTCTTACAGAAGCGTAGAACTTAAGCGCGTTACCACCGGTAGTAGTTTCAGGATTACCGAACATTACACCAATCTTCTCGCGCAGCTGGTTGATGAAGATGCATGTAGTGTTTGTCTTGTTGATAGTAGATGTAAGCTTTCTCAGAGCCTGTGACATCAGTCGTGCCTGAAGTCCCACACGGTTGTCGCCCATATCGCCCTCTATTTCAGCCTTAGGAGTAAGAGCTGCTACAGAGTCTATTACGATGATGTCGATAGCCGATGAACGTATCAGCTGGTCGGCTATTTCGAGAGCCTGTTCACCGTTGTCCGGCTGCGATATAAGCAGATTGTCGATGTCTACACCAAGTTTTGCTGCATAGAAACGGTCGAACGCATGTTCAGCGTCGATGAAAGCAGCTATACCGCCGGCCTTCTGAGCTTCTGCAATGGCATGAATTGCCAGAGTAGTCTTACCTGATGATTCAGGACCATATATCTCGATGATACGTCCCTTAGGATAACCTCCTACACCGAGTGCGGCGTTAAGTCCTATCGAACCGCTTGGTATAACTTCAACTTCTTCCACATGGTCATCACCCATTTTCATGATTGAACCTTTTCCGAAGTTCTTTTCTATCTTGTCCATGGCAGCCTGCAGCGCCTTCAGTTTCTCCGAGTTGTTAGGTTTTGAAGTACTGTCGATACCGCCTTCAAATTCCAGTTCGTCTTTCTTTGCCATATTTCTTATTTATTTTATTATTTCAAAATCTGTGCCGCGTGGTCTTTTGTCTTCACCTCTTTAGGAGAAATGATTCTTTCTATCACACCTTCTTTATTGATAATGAACGTAGTACGGAATGTTCCCATATATTTTCTGCCGTACATGCTCTTTTCGCCCCATACGCCGAATTCCTGAACCAGTTTCTGTTCTGTATCAGCAATGATGGTGAATGGCAGACTGTTCTTTTCAATGAATTTCTGGTGCGATTTCGCATCCTGTATGCTTACACCTATAATTTCGTATCCTGCATTTTGCAGAGCTTCGTAGTTGTCGCGCAGATTACATGCCTGTGCAGTACATCCGCTGGTCATGTCTTTAGGATAGAAGTAGAGTGCTACTTTCTTCCCTTTGTAATTGCTCAGGCGTATTTCTTCGCCTTTTTCGTTCAGTCCCAAAAAGTCGGGTGCCTTGTCTCCTACATTCATATCAGGCTTTTTATTTAGTTGACAAGTCTACAAGATGATAAGTTGACAAGGCTGTCTATCCGTATGGCAACCTTGTCAACTCGTAACTGTAGCCTTATTATCTTATTATTAAAGTTCCAAATCTCCGTCGAACACTTCATGCCATGGCAATCCGTACATATTCAATGCTTCCATAAATGGGTCCGGATCGAATTCTTCCACGTTCCATACTCCAGGACGTTTCCACAATCCTTTCAGGAACATCATTGCACCAATCATTGCCGGCACACCTGTAGTATAGCTTACACCCTGCATGCCTGTTTCCTTGTAAGCAGCCTGGTGAGAACAGTTGTTGTAAACGTAGTAAGTACGTTCCTTTCCGTCTTTCACACCGCGGATACGGCATCCGATAGAAGTTTCACCTTCGTAGTTTTCGCCAAGATCCTGTGGGTTAGGCAATACAGCTTTCAGGAACTGCAATGGTACGATTTCCATACCGTTATAGTTGATAGGCTCGATGCTTGCCATACCGATGTTTTGTATCACTCTCAGGTGAGTAAGATATTCCTGACCGAAAGTCATCCAGAAGCGTGCACGCTTGATAGTAGGGAAATTCTTGACCAATGATTCAAGTTCTTCGTGATAAAGCAGATATGAATCGCGAGGGCCGATGTTTGGATAAGTCAAATCCTTGTGGAATTCCAAAGGTTTTGTAGTTACCCATTTCCCGTCTTCCCAGTAACGTCCGTTCTGAGTGATTTCGCGGATATTTATTTCAGGGTTGAAGTTAGTTGCAAATGCCTTGTGGTGGTTTCCTGCGTTGCAGTCCACGATGTCGAGGTAGTGCATTTCGTCGAAGTGGTGTTTAGCCGCATATGCAGTATATACACCGCTCACTCCCGGGTCGAATCCGCATCCGAGGATTGCAGTCAGACCTGCATCTTCGAAACGTTTCTTGTAAGCCCACTGCCAGCTGTATTCAAAATGAGCTTCGTCTTTAGGCTCATAGTTGGCTGTATCAAGATAGTTCACACCTGCCTGCAGGCAAGCTTCCATAATTGTCAAATCCTGATAAGGAAGAGCTACGTTAATAACGATTTCGGGTTTAAAACTGTTGAATAAAGCCACCAGTTCGGCCACATTGTCTGCATCTACCTTAGCGGTTTTGATGTTTGGGTTACCGATTGCTTTTACAATCGCGTCACATTTTGACTGGGTGCGGCTTGCAATCATCACTTCTGTGAACACTTCAGGATGCTGAGCCACCTTGTGTGCAACAACGGTACCTACACCGCCTGCACCGATAATCAATACTTTACTCATTTAACTTATTAATGTGAAATTTTAATTCCCGGTAAACGTTACCGTTCAGTATGCAAAGATAAGACTTTTTTCAGAACTGCATGCAGTATTATTCAAATATCGCAATTTTTATATTGGAATGAAACATTTGATACAATAGTTTATTAATTTTGCATGAACAAAGGCAGAAGGCTTTTGTTATTGTAAGTATGTAGAACAATAGAAGGAAAGAATATGAAGAAAACATTAATCAGTGCAGCTGCATTAGCAGCAGTTTTATTGTCATCTTGCGGAACAACAACTAAATCAGTAGATATTACCGGTGAGTGGAATGTAGTTTCTGTTGAAGGTAAGCAGGTTACAGGAAATCCATATATAGGTTTTGATACAGAAAACGGAAGACTTTACGGTAATGCCGGATGTAACAGAATCATGGGTGGATTTGAGATTGATTCAGTAAACCCGGGACATATAGGTCTTACTAATGTAGCATCTACACGTATGATGTGTCCTGATATGGACACAGAACGGAAAGTGCTTGAAGCTCTGAATGAAGTGGCAGGTTTCAAATCATCGGCAACAGGTGTGGAACTTACAGACAAGGACGGAAAGGTTCTTATGTCGCTTGAAAAGAGAGAGGCTCCGGCAGTATCTGTAAACGATATCAATGGCGAATGGAAAATCTCTAAGGTTGAGGGAGCTGCTGTAGAAGTGGCCGACAAGACTCCGTTCCTTTCATTCAATGTAGCTGAAAATGCGGTACACGGCAATGGCGGATGCAACATCATCAACGGTTCATTCTCGCAGGAAGAGGGTAATCCTTCATCTCTGAAGTTCGGACATATGATAACCACTATGATGGCCGGACCGGGTATGGAAACAGAAAGAAAGGTTTTTGGGGCTATTAACAAGGTAGCATCATTCGTATTGAATGAAGATGGTACTTTATCTCTGATGGATGCAGAAAATAATGAGGTTCTTCTGTTGGTGAAAAACGCAGGAGAAGCTTTGAGTGAATAATGAAAAACAAGTTAAAATAAAACGCTTCGTCGTTTTGGACAAAACGCTTCGTCATTTTAGTCCAAACGACGAAGCGTTTTTATTGATGCTGAAAATCCCTTTTAAAACTATGAATACAGAAACAATAAAACTTTTGCGCGACTGGGCAGACACCTACCATTGTACCTCGTTTATACCTGACGACCCGGTACAGTTCCCACACAGATATACAGAACAGAAAGACATTGAAATATCCGGTTTGCTTACGGCTGTTCTCTGCTTCGGAAACCGCAAGATGATACTCCGCAAGGCGGACGAACTGGACGCCATTATGGGACATTCACCTCTTGAATACATACTGTCCGGAAAATGGAAAGATGATTTCCGCGCCGACGACAAGAGCAGTTTCTACAGAATGGTGTCGCATTCCGACTTCCGTTTCTATCTCGAAAAACTCTATTCCGTCTATTCCGAAGGAAAGACTTTGGAAGACAGACTTTTAGAATATTCCGGTACACCTATGCAGAAACTCTGTGCTTTTCTTGAGGTATCCGACCGCTCTCCTCAGAAGAAACTCAACATGTTCCTGCGCTGGATGGTGCGTCAGAACTCTCCGGTAGATTTCGGAGTGTGGAAAAGAATGTCTGCTGCCGAGCTGATTATACCTCTTGACACCCACGTATGCCGTGTGGCACATCTTCTCGGTCTTACGGACAAACCTGTGTTCTCGCTCACAAATGCCAAGAGAATAACAAATGCCCTGGCAGAGATATTCTCGGGTGACCCTTGTATGGGCGATTTCTCCCTCTTCGGGTATGGGGTGAATAATAAAGACTGATGTCGGTAGGAGATTATCCTTTGTTTCTCTTCTTATACTGCGTCGGAGTTTCTCCCGTGATTTTAAAGAAAGTTTTCGAGAAATGATATTGGTCATAGAAACCAAGTTCATTGGCTATCTCCTTAATCTTCATATCCGAGAAGTCAAGCATCTGGCACGCCTTTTGGATTTTCAGCTGATTGAAATAGTTCAAAGGGCTGTGCCCTGTCTTTTTAAGGAATATCTGTCCGAAGTGTGAGGCCGAGTAATTTACACATCCTGCTATTTCCTCAAGCGACAGTCTTTTTTCTATATTGCTTCGCATATAGTTTATGGCATCCTGTATTATATCGCCTTTCTTTGATTTGTTTACCTCCCTGTACTGTGATATAAAACGGAATGAAGCTATAAAATGCCAGAGGCATAAAGTGACGTATTCTAAATTTTCGGAGCTGTAGCCCATCTCTAAATTACGGTATATTTCTTCAAACATCAGCAGACGGTCCTTGAATCTGGCCTCCGGTGCCTCGTCTATTCTTATCACCATATTATATATAGAATTGAACAGATGGCTTTTCTCGCCTGTAAAGTGTACCCAGTAGATGCTCCACGGTTCTTTTTCCGAAGCTCCGTACGAATGCGGCGTTCCGGCTTCTATTATGAAAAACTCCTCTTTTTTCAGTTCATGTTTCGTACCGTTTGTACTTATCCATCCTTTCCCGTCGGTACAATAAATAAGTATATTCTGTTCTGCTCCCTCCTTGCGTATGCGGTAGTGCCCGTTGGCATTGGGATAAAATCCTATATCGGTAATATATAATAATGAGGTAAGTTCGTTAGATTTCAGCAAGTCTTTTATCGTCTGTGGAAGTACGATAGCCCTCTGCCCGTCAAAACCGTCTTTTTTGCGTTCCATGGAGTAAGTATTATTTAAAGTTTCTACAAAGATAATAAAAACTTTTGGTTTAGAGTTATTTTACATCAAATAAGATATAAAATACATTTTGTATGAATTGGAAATAATGTTATTTTGCATTCAGAAAAATATAATAAAAACGATAATATAATGAAAAATGCATTCTTAGCTTCTTTAATGCTTTTACAGATGGCATCATGCAACGGTCATGTGGGACAGTTGAATCTTTCAGGTGAGTGGACAGTCAGACTTGACAGTGCAGATGCAGGTATAAGTGAGTCATGGTCAGGAAAACTGTATGAAAACAAAATCATGTTGCCCGGTACGACTGATGCGGCAAAACTTGGTACGAAATGTACTTTGCAGCCGGAGCTGACAAAGCCTCAGCTTCTGCATCTCACCAGAGCGTACAGTTATATCGGTCCGGCCTGGTATTCAAAAGAAATACAGGTTCCGTCGGACTGGGATGGAAAAGATTATATTTTACATTTGGAAAGAGTCCTGTGGGATACTCAGGTATGGATAGACGGACAGAAGGTGGAAGGACACGAAGAAAGCCTTACTACACCTCATGAGTATAATCTTACTCCTTATCTTAAAAGCGGCTGCAAACATCTTATAACAGTAAGAGTAGACAACAGAAAACGCTATGATATCTCAGTCAAGGAATTGGCTCATGCATACACGGAAGATACTCAGGTGAAATGGAACGGTATTCTCGGCGATATGTATATTGAAGCGGTGGATAAAATCAGGATTGACAATGTACAGATATATCCGGATGCAACTTCAGGAAAAGTCAGAGCAGTTGTAGCATTGGCAAATACATTGGATAAAGCTGAAGAATTATCTCTTACAGTGGATGTGAAGGGAAAATCGGATGGCAAGAAATATGTGTCGGACAAGAAAAATGTTACAGTAAAACCCGGAATGTCTGAAATCGAGGTTGAATACAGTCTTGGTGAGGATGCTCCGTTGTGGAATGAATTTAATCCATATCTATATACGGCTAAGGTAGAGGTTAAAGGTAAAAAGATAAATTCAGGAAAGACAGAAACATTCGGTATGCGCCATTTGGTTAATGAGGGAAACAAACTCATGCTGAATGGCAATCCGATGTTCTTGAGAGGAACTTTGGAGTGTTGTATCTTCCCTCTTACGGGAAATCCTCCTACAGATGAAGAATCATGGAGAAAACTTTATTCATCTGCCCGTGAATATGGAATGAATCATTTGCGTTTCCATTCATGGTGTCCGCCTGAAGCGGCATTCAATGTGGCTGACGAAATGGGATTCTATATTCAGATAGAGCTTCCGGTGTGGAGTGTTACTTTAGGAAAAGACCGGCCTACAATAGATTTCCTTCGTGCCGAGGCCAAGCGTATCAGTAAGGAATATGGAAATCATCCTTCCTTCTGCTTCTGGGCTTTGGGTAACGAGTTGCAGTATGATTTCAATGTCATGGGAAATATGCTGAAGGAAATGAAAGAGGCGGATTCAAGACATCTGTATACCACTACATCGTTTACTTTTGAAAAAGGACATGGAGTATGGCCTGAGCCTAACGATGATTTCTTTGTTACTCAATGGACAAAGAAAGGTTGGGTTCGTGGGCAAGGAGTGTTCAATAATCAGCTTCCTTCATTTAACAAGGACTTCCGTAAGGCTATAAAAGACATGAATGTACCATTGGTTACACACGAGGTAGGACAGTACTCTGTTTATCCCGACATAAATGAAATCTCCAAATATACAGGAACGCTTATTCCATTGAATTTCATGGCTGTAAAGGCTGACCTTGAAAAGAAAGGTCTGATAAACAAGGCTCATGACTATCTGATGGCATCAGGCAAACTTGCCTCTATATTATATAAGGAGGAGATAGAACGTGCTTTGAAAACTCCGGGAAACAGCGGATTCCAGTTGCTTGACCTTCATGACTTCCCGGGACAGGGAACAGCATTGGTCGGTCTGCTCAATGCTTTCTGGGAAAGTAAGGGTATTATAACAGGAGAGGAATTCCGTGAATTCTGTTCGCCTATAGTTCCGTTGCTCCGTTTCCCTAAAGCTGTATATACAAATAATGAAACATTTACGGCTGATATGGAATTGTGCAATTATGGAGCTGAAGAATTGAACAATAAGGAATTGTCATGGAAGGTTACATCGGAAGATAAAGTAATAGGTGAGGGCAGTGTTCCGGCTGAAAAACTTATTATCGGCCATAATGGAGGAATCGGTAAGATAGAGTTGCCTCTCGGTAAGATAGAGAAAGCTTCACAGCTTGAAGTATGTGTATCTCTTGAAGGAACGGAATACCGTAACCGCTGGAATATATGGGTATATCCTTCTGATATAACACCTGAATGGGGAGATGTGAAATACACAAGAAATTATGCTGAAGCTGTGAAACTTCTTCAGAATGGAGATAAAGTCCTGTTTAATCCTGACTGGCGTACGCTTCAGGGTATAGAAGGAAAATTCGTACCGGTGTTCTGGAGTCCTGTTCATTTCCCGAACCAGGCAAGCACAATGGGAGTTTTATGCAATCCTGAACATCCTGCTTTGGATGATTTCCCTACAGAAATGCATACCGACTGGCAGTGGTGGGATTTGAACATTAACTCTACTACTTTGGTTGTAGACAGTCTGCAAGGAGGTAAGCCTGTAGTCGAGATGGTGGACAATTTTGTGAATAACCGCCGTTTGGCATCTTTGTATGAAGGAAGTGTAGGAAAAGGAAAGCTTATGCTCGCTACTTTCGATTTGGAAAAATCGCTTGACAAACGTCCTGTGGCAAAACAGATGCTGTGCTCTATACTTGATTATATGAACAGTGCAGAGTTCAATCCATCCCAGATGACAGGTCTTGAGAAAATAAAGAATGTTTTCGGTACTGCAAACAATAAGAAGCAGTCGGCAAGCGGAATTTATTGATTTCGACATAAGAACAAAAGAACATAAAGAATAAGAAAAACTTACAAAACCATGAAAACTTATAATAAACTTTTCATTTATTTCATATGCCTTGTTTCGGCCATGGGAGGTCTGCTCTTTGGTTACGACTGGGTAGTGATAGGTGGTGCAAAACCATTCTACGAAGTATATTTTGATATTGCTGGTAATGAAGGCATGCAGGCTCTCACTATGAGTATAGCATTGTTAGGATGTCTTCTTGGTGCTACTATGGCCGGATTCCTTGCCGATAAATACGGTAGAAAAAAACTGTTGATATTTTCAGCTTTCGTATTCTTCGTTTCGTCTTGGGCTACAGGAGCTTCTACATCAATACCTACATTTATATTAGCTCGTCTTGTAGGTGGTATGGCTATCGGGTTGGCTGCCGATTTGTCGCCTATGTATATTGCTGAAGTTGCTCCTACACATATTCGCGGAAAATTAGTGACACTAAATCAGCTCACCATCGTGCTCGGTATTTTGGGAGCACAAATAGTCAATATGCTGATAGCCGATCCGGTTGCAGCAGATGCTACATCGGCAGACATTCTCAATTCATGGAACGGTCAGACAGGATGGAGATGGATGTTCTGGGCGGTATGTGTTCCTTCGGGTTTGTTCTTCCTTTTGTCAATGTTCATTCCTGAAAGTCCACGCTGGCTTGCAAGCGTTAAGCGCTATGAACAGGCACGCAAGGTTCTTTCATCAATAGGTGGTCAGGAATACGCTTATGAAGAAATAGAAAGTTATTCCAAGGCAGGTGCATCATCGCATTCAGAGAAGGGAGCCTTATCGCTTCTGTTCTCTTCAAAAATGCGTAATGTACTGATAATAGGTATTGTAGTGGCGATGTTCCAGCAGTGGAGCGGTACAAACGTAATCTTCAACTATGCTCAGGAAATATTCCAGGCTGCAGGTTACGGTATATCAGACGTTCTGATGAATATAGTAGTGACCGGTATAGCCAATTTGGTATTTACATTTGTTGCAATCTATACTGTAGACCGTTTGGGCCGCAAGACTCTGATGATGATAGGTTCTATAGGTCTGGCAGGTATCTATACTCTTTTAGGTCTGAGCTATTTCTTTGAGTTCAAAGGATTTATAATGATTATATTCGTAGTTCTTGCCATAGGTTTCTATGCCATGTCATTAGGACCTGTCACTTGGGTATTGCTTTCTGAAATATTCCCGAACAAGGTGCGTGGTGTAGCAATGGCAGTATGTACAGCAGCATTATGGATAGCATCGTTCCTGCTTACTTACACATTCCCGTTCCTGAATTCAGGTCTTGGTACAGGAGGAACATTCATGCTTTATGCGGTAATCTGTTTCTGCGGTTTCATATTTGTGCTTCGCCGTATTCCTGAAACTAAGGGAAAATCGTTGGAGGAACTTGAAAAAGAATTGGTTAAGTGATTTTTTTTTGTTTAGGGTTAATATAGATTGTATAGGGATAACATTAGTTTAAACTTAGGGGAAACTTGTTTTTTCGGGATATAATAACGGATTTTATGAATATCAGTTCATAAACCGTTATTATTTGTATTAATTTCTAATTTGTTGTATTATGAAAAAGATTTTGTTAGCAGTATTATTTTTTTGTTCAGTATCGTTATCAGCCCAAATTGCAGATAAAGAAACTTATCTTTCAGAATTTAAAAATGAATTGGTAAAGAAATGGCCTAAGAACAGAACTCTCAATATTGTATTTCATGGTCACAGTGTACCTACCGGATATGCCCGTACTCCAATAGTTAATACATTGCAGGCATATCCTCATATGCTGCTCCATGGTATTAAAACACAATATCCTTTTGCTGTAGTAAATGTTATTACAACTTCCATAGGAGGAGAGCAGGCAGAACAGGGAGAAAAAAGATTCAAGAAAGAAGTACTTACTCATCGTCCGGATGTACTTTTTATAGATTATGCTTTGAATGACAGGGGAATAGGTTTGGAAAGGGCGGAGAAAGCATGGAGAAAGATGATTGAAACTACATTGAAAAAGGGTATTAAACTTATTCTGCTGGCTCCAACACCTGATTTAAAAGAAGATATACTTGATGAAAATACTCCATTGGCTGCACATGCAGAAATGATTAGAAAACTTGCAGAAGAATATAAAGTCGGATTGGTTGATTCATACAAGATATTTTACGATAAAGCAAAAAATGGAGAAGATCTGAAGAAATATATGAGTCAAAATAATCATCCAAATCCGGCAGGCCACAGTAGCGTAGCTGCAGAAATAATGACTTGGTTTTATTAATTATATAAATGCGAGTTTTTATACATCATAACGAACATTTATTACATTTTTTAATCAATTCATTTTTGCGATTTTTGCATCATAAATAATTACAAATTCATTTACCTTTTAATATGGAAAAAATAACTGAATACCTAATTCAAAGTACGGTAAATACTTCTGAAGTAAGAGCTTGGGAAGAAACCGTAATGTTGCCTACATACGGAATAGGCAAAGAAGAGAAAAATCCAATATTCCTTGAAAAACGTGTTTATCAGGGTAGTTCCGGTTCGGTATATCCTTACCCTGTAATTGAAAAGATTGAAGACGAGAAGCATGACCGTCCTTGGAGAGCTTTCTTTATAGAGAATGAATACATCAAACTGATGATTCTTCCTGAATTGGGAGGACGTATTCAGATGGCTTACGACAAGGTGAAGAAACGTCATTTCGTATATTATAACCAGGTTATCAAACCTGCATTGGTTGGTCTGACAGGTCCATGGATTTCAGGTGGTATCGAGTTCAACTGGCCACAGCATCACCGTCCAAGTACATATCTTCCGACTGACTGTATGATAGAAGAGTTCCCGGACGGAAGTAAGACTATTTGGTGTAGTGAGGTAGAACGTATGTTCCGCACCAAAGGTATGGCCGGATTTACTCTTTATCCTGGAAAAGCATATATTGAAATCAAGGCAAAGGTATATAACCGTACTCCGTTCCCACAGACATTCTTGTGGTGGGCTAATCCTGCGGTAGTTGTAAATAAGGATTATTATTCAGTATTCCCACCAGATGTAAATGCAGTGTTCGACCACGGTAAACGTGCCGTATCAAGCTTCCCTATAGCAACAGGAGAATACTACAAGGTGGACTATTCTGCAGGTGTGGATATTTCACGCTATAAAAACATCCCTGTTCCAACTTCATACATGGCTATCAACTCTAAGTTTGATTTCGTAGGTGGTTATGAAGAACATATCGAATCAGGACTTCTCCACGTGGCAGATCATCATGTTAATGCCGGTAAGAAACAGTGGACATGGGGACACGGTGACTTCGGTCAGGCATGGGACCGCAACCTGACAGACGAAGACGGACCATATATCGAACTTATGACAGGTATGTACTGCGACAACCAGCCTGATTTTACATGGTTGCAGCCATACGAGGAAAAATCATGGGTACAGTACTTCATGCCTTATCAGAAGGTGGGTATGGTTAAGAATGCCACACGTGATGCTCTTATAAATATGATTCCTGAAGAAGGTGGCAAGATGAAGGTTATCCTTTATACTACAGCTGCTCACAAGGAAGTTCGCGTAATGCTCACAAATACAGAAAACGGTAAGATTTATCTTGATGCGCTGACAGCTGTTGCACCGGATAATTCATACATCAATACAGTAGACTGTGACACTCAGAAACTTGAAGAACTTAAACTTACAGTTCTTGATGAAAAGGGTAAGGTACTTGTAAGCTATCAGGCAGCAAAACCGGAAATCAAACCTATTCCTGAACCGGCAAAGGCTGCTCTTGACCCTAAGAAGATTGCAAGCATGGAACAGTTGTTCCTGACAGGCCATCACCTGGAACAGTATCGTCACGCTACATATCTTCCTATGGACTATTATATGGAAGCATTGAGCCGCGATGAAAGCGATATCCGTTGTAATAATGCAGTAGGTTTGCTGCTGATGCGTCGCGGACGTTTTGCTGAAGCACAGAAATATTTCGACCGTGCAATCAAGACTCAGACAGAACGTAATCCTAATCCATACGAAGGCGAACCATATTACAACCTTGGATGGAGCAAGAAGATGCAGGGTGATATAGACGGAGCATACGATGCGTTCTTCAAGGCTACATGGAATGCTGCTTGGCAGGATTCAGGCTACATGGGATTGGCTCAGATTGACATGATTCGCGAGGATTATGCAAACGGTATCGACCATATCAACCGTTCTTTGTACCGTAACTGGTTGAATCATAAGGGCCGTCAGTTGAAGGCTTCATTCTTGCGTAATACAGGTGACTATGCACAGGCAGAAGCTCTTATCAACGAATCATTATCAATGGATAAATTCAATATGGGATGCCGCTTTGAATCTTATCTTATCAATACACTTCAGGGAAAAACAGAAGAAGCTGCAGCTGTTAAGGCAGAAATGAAAACTCTGATGCGTGGTGCGGTTCACAGCTATATGGAATATGCAATAGACTATGCATCTGCAGGAATGTATGACGAAGCTACCCAGTTGTTGTCGTTCGTAACAGAAGATACTGAAGTAACTTATCCAATGGTTTACTTTGCTCTTGGTTACTTTGCATCTAAGATGGGTAAAAAGGATGAGGCTGTAGCTCTTTATAAGAAAGCTGAGACAATGTGTCCTGACTATTGCTTCCCTAACAAACTGGAAGAAGTTCTTATGCTTAACGATGCAATGGAACTTAACCCGGAAGGCGCAAAAGCTCCTTATTATCTTGGTAACTTCCATTACGCTGCACGTATCTATGATGAAGCTGTTGCTTGCTGGGAAAAATCAGTATCAATCGATGATACACATCCTACAGTATTGCGTAACCTGTCATTGGCTTACTACAATAAGCAGAATGACCCGCAGAAAGCTCTTGCTACACTTGAAAAGGCATATAAGCTTGACGAATCTGATGCACGTATCCTTATGGAGCTTGACCAGTTGTATAAGAAACTCCGTTATTCACACCGTCAGCGTCTTGACTTCCTCAATGCACATGCAGAGGTTGTGGAACAGCGCGATGACTTGTGTATCGAACGCATAACTCTTTACAACCAGCTTGGAGAATACCAGACTGCATACGATTTGATTAATTCACGTAAGTTCCATCCATGGGAAGGTGGTGAAGGAAAGGTGACAAGCCAGTATGTGTTCTGTCGTGTAGAACTTGCCAAGATAGCTTTGAAGGAAGGACGTTATGCCGATGCAGTCCGCTTGTTGAAAGAAACAGAAAAATATCCTGACAACTTAGGTGAAGGCAAGCTTTCAATGGCTGAAGAAAATGATATCCACTACTGGATGGGATGCGCATACGAAGGTCTTGGCGAGGCAGAACTTGCAAAAGAATACTTCGAGAGAGCAACAAAAGGCTCGGCAGAACCGGCTATCGCATTCTTCTATAACGACCAGCAGCCTGACAAGATTTTCTATCAGGGACTTGCATGGCGCAAACTTGGTGATGAAGACAAGGCTCGCAGCCGCTTCAACAAGCTTATCAAGCATGGAGAACAGCATCTGTTTGATAAGGTTAAGATTGATTACTTTGCAGTATCACTTCCTGATTTGCTGATTTGGGATGACGATTTGAATGTTCGCAACTTGATTCACTGCAACCTTGTGATGGGACTCGGATATCTCGGTCTTGGTGACAAGGAACAGGCTCGCAAGTTCCTTTCAGAAGTTGTACGTCTTGACATCAATCATCAGGCAGGAGCGCAGTTGCTTGCAATGTGTGAATAAAATAAGATTATAAAGGTGGGTATATAATATATCTACCTTTATATATATAATGTTTTGTATATCTTAGAGTTTAGTATCATGAATTACTTTAAACTTCTTTATGCACTTCCTGTTTTTTTCTGTTCTTCAGTCTTCTCTCAGTCTTTAACTATGAGCCTTGATGGGGAGTGGAGTTACAAACTTGACCCAAATAAAGCTGGAGAAAAGGAAGAGTGGTTCGACAAAAACTTTTCTGATAAACTGCATCTTCCAGGATCACTTAACACTAATGGTATTGGAGATAAAGTAGATGTTAATACCAAATGGACTGGTTCTATGTGGAATATGGATTGGTATAAAAGTGATTTTTATGCAAAATACCGTAATCCTGAAGATACAAAAATAGTCTTTTGGCTAACTCCTGATAGATATTATGTAGGTAAAGCCTGGTATCAGAAAAGAATAACCGTTCCAAAAGAATGGAAAAATAAATCATTGGAGTTGAATTTTGAAAGATGTCACTGGCGTACCAGTTTGTGGATTGACGGTAATAAAGCTGGAAAAAGGAATTCTCTTGCTGTCCCTCACCGATATGTATTAGAAAATCTGAAGCCGGGTAAGGAATATACCTTAACTCTGTGTGTTGATAATAGTATAGGTGATATTAATCCGGGTGTAGATGCACATAGCATTTCAGACAATACACAATCAAACTGGAACGGTATAGTAGGAAACATGTCTTTAACGGCACGTCCAAAAACATATATTGAGAACGTAAGAATAGAAACTATGTTAAAAGAAAAAAAAGCTAAGTTTACTTTTAACATACTTTCTTCAAAGAACTATTCAAAAGGTTCCGAACTTATATTGTCTGTAAAAACAGTAGGTAATACATCTCTTCCTGAGTTAATCAATAGTGTGTCTTTGAGAAAGGGAATGAATAGTGTAGAACTTTTATATGATTTGAGTGAAAGTTTCAGAACTTGGGACGAATTCTCGCCGAATTTATATCAGCTTGAAGCAGAACTTAAAACAAAAGATGGTACGGATGTATTAAATGAATCTTTTGGTGTCCGTGAATTGGGAACAAAAGGAAGTCAGATTACTGTGAACGGTAATCCGGTGTTTTTAAGGGGAACACTTGAATGTTGTATTTTCCCTAAAACAGGTTTTCCTCCTACAGATGAAGCGGAGTGGAAACGCATAATGAGTATCTGCAAAGCACATGGCCTTAATCATATTCGTTTCCATTCCTGGTGTCCTCCGGAAGCTGCATTCAGCGTAGCTGACAAGCTTGGTATGTATCTTTATGTTGAATGTGGATCATGGTGTTCTGATTTAGGTAGTGGTCATCCTATTGACAATTACATTTATGAAGAGAGTGAAAGGATAGTAAAAGAATATGGTAATCACCCTTCTTTCTGTCTTATGTCCTACGGAAATGAGCCACACGGAAAGAATCATAAGGAATATCTGACAAAATTTGTTTCTTACTGGAATGAAAGAGATAACAGATTTCTTTTCACTACAGCTGCAGGATGGCCTGCTATAAAAGAAAATGACTGGCATTGTCTTCCTGCTCCAAGAATACAGGGTTGGGGACAAGGAATCAAAAGTATAATAAACTCTAAAAGACCAAATTCTAATTTTGATTGGAGTAGCAGAATCTCAAAAACGCAGCCAACGATAAGTCATGAGATAGGTCAGTGGTGTGTATATCCGGATTTAAAGGAAAGAGCTAAATACACTGGAGTTCTTAAGGCTAAGAATTTTGATATATTCGAAGACAGGCTTAGGGATAACGGCTTGTTGCATTTGGCAGACAGCTTTTTGCTTGCTTCCGGAAAATTACAGACATTATGTTATAAGGCTGATATTGAAGCTGCGCTAAGAACCAAGAATTTTGCCGGTTTTCAATTGTTGGATTTGCATGATTTTCCTGGACAGGGAAGTGCAATCGTAGGTGTACTGAATCCTTTTTGGGAATCTAAAGGATATGTTACACCTCAGGAGTACAGTGAGTTCTGTAATTCAGTGGTACCTTTGGCAAGAATGTCAAAGTTTGTGTTTAATAGTGGAGATACATTGAAAGCCGATATAGATGTGGCACAATTCTCGCAAAGTGATATGAATGTCCCTGTAAGATGGAAGATAACATCGTTCGATGGTGCACTAATAAGCAATGGTGTGATTGATGCTTGCAAAATTCCTTCCGGTGGTTTGAGCAAAGTAGGGCATATTTCCTATAATGTAAATGTAGATATACCTCAGCAGTGGGAACTTGAAGTTGAAGTTGCCGGATATAAGAACAGATGGAACTTATGGGCTTATCCTAAAAATAAGATAGAGAATAAAGAAGTGGTAGTTGCCTCATCGTTATCAGATGATGTTTTGAAAACATTATCACAGGGAGGTAAGGTCTTATTGACAGCTGCAAAAGGAAGTTTGAAAAATGAAGGCAAAGATTCGGTTGCAGTGGGATTCTCTTCTATTTTTTGGAATACACTCTGGACAAACAAACAGGCTCCTCATACTCAGGGTATATTATGTAATCCGGAACATCCTGCATTAAAACTTTTCCCTACGGAATATCATAGTGATTACCAGTGGTGGGATGCTATGTCTAACTGTAATGCTATTCCGTTGCATAAATTGGGGGATCCAGAGCCTATTGTAAGAATTATAGATGACTGGTTTACTGCCCGTTCTTTGGGACTTATAGTAGAAATGAAAGTCGGAAAAGGAAAACTGATTCTTTGTGGAGCAGATTTACTTGCCGATTCAGATAAGAGACCGGAGGCCGTACAGCTTATGAACAGTCTTCTTAGTTACATGAACAGTGAAAAATTCAATCCGGATAATGTTGTAACTTCTGAGCAGTTGAGGTCTATATTTAAGTGATAAGCTTATAGCACATTTTAATTTAAAGAGATGTATAGTATAATAGTTATATTATACATCTTTTTTTATGTTCTGTACATTTTTATATTTCTTGTTTTTTAAGAATTTTGTAATGTAGTAATATAACTTTAATTAATCAATATTATGGGACATAAAAGTTTTATAAGTATTCTCCTTCTAATAATTTTATTAGCGGGATGTGGAAAACAGGATGTGTCTGTTCCTGACAATCCAAAGCAAGAAAACGGAGAGAATGTTAACACCGGTGATGAGAACGAAGATTCTACAGAAGATGAAGATGATGGCGATGAAAATGGTAATGAAGACAAAGACGAGGAAAGTGTTTTTACCGGTCTGACAGTTAGTCATATAACGGACCATAGCGCAGTATTTACAGTAAATGTAATAGATGGTTATCGTTATATAACGGAAAAAGGAGTTATCTGGAGTGATGATGAAAGTCTGCCGGAAAGTAACCGCTCTTCTGACAAACGTGATCCTGAATTCTTCTCTTATAAGGGATGTATAATCAATTTGGAAAAGGACAAGGATTATTATGTACGTCCTTATATGATAATGAACGGTGACAGTGTTTTTGGAGAAACTGTTAAGTTTAGGACTTTATTTTCAAAGGAAGATGTAAAAATGACAGGCAAAGTGACCTGGAAATTCGGAACTCCTCCTACAGGTACTACGAAGGAAGATATTGATGGTGCTTATGAATGTATAACAGAGGCTATGGATTCCGCTGTTTATTTGTATAATTTATATACAAATGCAGAAAAGGAACTTACAATATTGTATAGACCAACTGTACCAACATCAGATGGAAGTACTAATGGAACGATTAGATTTGGTAAAGGTAGAACCTATATGTGGGTTGGTACAGCTATGCATGAGATAGCTCATACAGTAGGTGTCGGAACTTCCGGAAAATGGAAAGGAATGTTTGATAATTCAGGATTTTTGACAAAGAACGTAAGATATGAGTATACAATGCTACGTACATTGGAAGATAATAATCAGTATCCAATGTTAAAGGCAGGCGGTGTACATTTTTGGCCATACGGTATTAATTATAGAAGTGAGGTAAACGATGAGCGAGATTTGGTGAAACATGCTTTGTTGGTCAATGCTATGAAGACAGATGGAATGTAAGAATGTGTAATTTAAAATATTGTTTAATTTAATTTTTTAATCTATGAAACATCAAAAAATCTTTAAGTGGAACTTAATGTTATTCTGCTTGCTTCTGATTAGTTTATTAGGGTGTAAGGAAAGTGATGATGAAGTTTCTGTATCGCATGATCCAAGTAAACCTGTAAGCATAACTTCGTTTATGCCGGAATCCGGTAAAACCAATACTCAATTGATTGTTCATGGGAGTAATTTTGGGAATGACAAGTCAATGGTTAAAGTAAAGGTGGGAGGCAAAGATGCTACAGTTATTTCTGTAAAGAATGATTGCCTGTATTGTCTTGTTCCGGCAAAAGGTAATGGAAAAGTTGAAGTAACCGTAGGAGAGGGTAATTTTGCAATATCTGAGAAAGACTTCAGGTATGAGTTCAAACAAGTTGTATCCACACTCTGCGGATATGTAGATGAACTTGGTTACGGTCCTGTACTTTCCGAGGGAAAGTTCGAGGATTTGGGTAAAATAGAAGTTCCGGGCTTTTTATCTTTTGATCCAATGGATAATAATATTCTTTATTGTGCCCAGGATGGAGGACAGAACTCAAGAAAGTCAATCCTTAGATTTGACCTAAAAAACAGGTATATGACTACTGCTTTCAGATGTGGAACATCAAATATAAAACGATTGATAACAATCGATTGGGATAAAAATGGGGATATGCTTGTATCTACTCCTGATCATGTAAACAGTTCCGAAGCTATAGGTGGAATATTGTTGTCAAGGAGTTCGGGCTTTATACAAAGTACTAATATGATTAAGATGGTTCAATGTATAAGTATTATGTATAATCCAGATTCAGATTTGATTTACTATGGCAGTTATAATGATGGAATACTATATTCCTATGATTATAATACATACGGATGGATGAAAAATGTAGATAATCAAACTTTTATGTTTCAGTTTAATGATGTATTGTCGGTACGTTTTATGATTAGACACCCATCTAATAAATATATGTATATAGTTGTTCCTGCAAAGCATGCAATTATGCGTTCTGATTATGATTTTGTGACTAAACAATACAAGACTCCTTATATAGTTTGTGGAGGTAGTGGTGCTGGATATGACGATAAGGTTGGAATAAATGCAAAGATGAATAGTCCTTGGCAGGGATGTTTTGTAAAGAATCCTGATTATGTTTCTCAAGGTAAAGAAGATGAATATGATTTTTATTTTGTAGACAGAAATAACCATTGTATCCGTAAACTTACTCCTGATGGAGTAGTCTCAACTTTTGCAGGTCGGGGAAGTAAAAATTTAAATGCTTGGGCTAATGGTTATGTTGATGGCGATGTAAGAGAGGATGCCCGTTTTAATTTGCCTCAAGGTATTGCTTACGATGAAAAAACAAATACATTCTATGTTTCTGACAAAAATAATTATAGGATAAGAAAAATAGCTTATGAGACCGGGGATGAAGAAGTACCTAACACGGATGAAAGTAATAATCAGGAAACAGATAATGTCGAAGAAGATACTAATGATTAAAAACTATACTAATGAGAAATATTAGATTTATTATTATGATGAGCTTTTTACTGTTTTCAGTAAACTTGATGGCTCAAAAGCAAGTTACCGTTATTGGTACAGTTGTGGATCAGAATAAGGAACCTCTGATTGGTGTAAATATAACAGTGAAAGATCAGCCGGGCTTTGGTGCGATTACTGATATTGATGGAAAATATTCTATTAAGGTTCAGCAATACTCAACTCTGATTTATTCCTATATAGGATTTGACAAACAGGAACTACTTGTCAAGAATCAAAAAGAGATAAATGTAAGGTTAAAGGAATCCAGTGGAAGTGTTCTTGATGAAGTTGTTATTACAGGTACAGGTGCACAGAAGAAGATTACAGTTACAGGGGCAATAACAAATGTTAATATGAGTGAACTTGCAGCAACCCCGAGTGCTAATATTACAAATAGCCTTGCAGGTAATGTGGCTGGTGTTATGGCTATGCAGACATCCGGTCAGCCTGGTAAAAATACTTCTGAGTTCTGGATTCGCGGTATATCAACGTTTGGTGCCAATACGTCTGCACTGGTACTTGTAGATGGATTCGAACGTAGCCTTGATGAAGTTAATATTGAAGATATAGAGTCTTTCTCTGTATTAAAGGATGCTTCCTCTACAGCTATATATGGTCCGAGAGGTGCCAATGGTGTGGTATTGATTACAACAAAACACGGAAAGCCGGGAAAAGTTAATATACAGGCAAAATTCCAGACCTCATACAATTCCCGTACAATCACCCCTGAACTGATGGATGGTTACGATTATGCATGTCTATTGAATGAAGCACGTATTACACGTAATATGGAGCCAATATATAAGCCGGAGGAGTTGGAATTAATCAGGACAGGTCTTGATCCTGATATTTATCCGAATGTAGACTGGCAGGACGTATTGCTGAAAGACGGAGCTATGACATATAGAGCTACATTGAATTTGAGTGGTGGTGGTTCTTCTGCACGTTATTATGTATCATTAGGATATTTGAGTGAGGAAGGAATGTTTAAGACTGATGATGCAATAAGTAAGGATTATAATACAAATACCAACAATCAGTTATGGACATACAGATTAAATACTGATATTGACATAACCAAGTCGACTTTGCTTAAAGTTGGTGTGTCCGGTTCTTTAAAGAAAATGAACGAACCTGGACAAAGTACAAATCTTTGGAATGCGATGATGAATTATAGTTCTGTAAAGACACCGGTTGTTTATTCTGATGGTAAATTTCCTTCATTAAGTGGGACAGATACAAATTTTATGAATCCATGGGTATTGGCTACTCAGACAGGTTATAAAGAAATATGGGATAATAAAATCCAGACAAATATAAGTTTACGCCAGAAACTTGATTTCATAACAAAAGGTCTTAGCTTTGTTGGGCGTTTTGGATTTGATACAACTAATAGCAGTACAATAAGCAGACTGAAAATGCCTGAACTGTGGGCCGCAAGACTAAATCGTGATGCAAATGGTGAAATTGTGTACGACAGGGTTAGAGAAGAGCAGAAGATGACACAATCATCTTCATCTACCGGTTATCGTACAGAATTTCTTGAAGCCATATTGCAATATAACAGAAATTTTAAAGGACATCGTTTGGGAGGAACTTTAAAGTACACATGGGACAGTAAAGTTACAGCTGTTAATGTTGGAACAGATATTAAAAATGGTATAGCAGTAAGGCATATGGGACTTGCCGGTAGAGTATCGTACAACTGGAAATACCGTTATTTTGCAGATTTTAACTTTGGTTATAATGGGTCTGAAAACTTTGCAAAAGGACATAAATTTGGCTTTTTCCCGGCATTTTCTTTAGCATGGAATATAGCAGAAGAAAAATTTGTGAAAGATAATCTTAAGTTTTTGAATATGTTCAAACTTCGTTATTCGTACGGTAAGGTAGGTAATGCTAATCTTGGTGAACGTTTTCCATATTTGTATACAATAAGTAATACTTATTATAGTTCAAGCGATAATAAATGGTCTTATTATCCTGGTTATATGTGGGGAGCAATGGATTACAGTAACTTGGAATTTAATGGTATGAGATATTCTCAGTTGGCATCAGAAAATGTAACTTGGGAAGTAGCTACTAAACATGATGTAGGTCTTGACTTTTCAATGTTTAATGATAAATTTTCTGCCACTATAGACTATTTTCATGAACAGCGTGATGGAATTTATCAGGCACGTGGCTATCTGCCATATAGTGTTGGTGTAAGTAATATTACAGCCCCAAAGGCTAATACAGGTTCTGTGCTTTCAAAAGGTTTTGATGGAAACTTTGCTTTTAAAACAAATGTTGGAAAGATGAAGATGACTATACGTGGAAATATGACATATAGTAAAAACACTATTTTAGAAAGGGACGAAAGCTATGCTGTATATCCGTATCAGTTAACAAGAGGTTACCAAGTAGGTCAGCAAAAGGGATTGATAGCATTAGGATTGTTTAAGGATTACGATGATATACGAAATAGTCCTAAACAGCAGTTTGGTGAAGTAATGCCCGGTGATATAAAATATAAGGATGTAAATGGTGATGGTGTTATTAATGATGGAGATAAAGTTGCAATTGGAGGTACTGCCAGACCATCTGTAATATATGGTGCCGGAATTTCTATGGCTTGGAAAGGATTTGATGTAAATCTTCATTTTCAAGGAGCAGGAAAATCTTCATTTATAATGTCAGGATATTCAGTATATGCTTTCAGTGGCAGATTATGGGGTAATGTTTATGATGGAGTAACAGATGACAGGTGGATATCTCAGGAAATTTCCGGTAATCCTGCTACTGAAAATCCAAATGCATCTTATCCAAGACTTTCTTTTGATGTAAATAATAATAATCAACGGGCCTCAACTTACTGGATGAGAGACGGTTCTTATTTAAGACTTAAGACATTGGAAATAGGTTATTCACTTCCTAAGACTTTTGTACGTAAAATGAAAATTAATAACATAAGATTTTTCTTTATAGGAACCAATTTGCTTACGTTCTCAAAATTTAAATTATGGGATCCTGAGATGGGTAGCAGTACTGGTGCACAGTACCCTATTTCCAAGACATTGACATTAGGACTAAATGTAAAAATTTAAAAGAAGTAATATGAGAAACTATATAAAATATATTTTTGGAGCTTTAATGGCTACAGGTGCAGTATCTTGTGCTGATAGTCTGGATTCTGACAAATATTTCAATGATAGAATGGAATTGGAAGATGTCTTTACAGAAAAGAACAGGACTCTTCAATGGCTGTCTAATGCTTTCAGCTATTTGTGTACAACTGATTGCTTTGATGTAAGCACAACTGATGGTAATATTTTCAATTATTCTGATGATTTGTATTTTTACTCAAACATAGATTTATATACTCAATTTAAAAGGGGAACTTATGATGAGAGTAGTAGGCAGTCTACATGGTGGAATTGTTATAATGGAATTAGACAAGCTACAGTCTTTATACAGAATATAGATATGAATGATAGGATTACTCCAGAAGAAAGAGCCGATTATAAAGCACAGGCCCGTTTTGTAAGAGCCTATTATTATTGGCTATTATTAAGGAAATACGGTCCTATAGTGATTGCACCAGATGAAGGTTTTGATTATACATTATCATATGATGAGCTTTCTGTTCCACGTAGCTCATACGATGAATGTGCTGAATATATTGCAAATGAAATGCAATTAGCAGCAATAGAACTTCCCCTTACGAGAGGTGCTGATGCCATGGCGATGCCAACACGAGGTGCGGCATTAGCTACACGAGCAAAAGTTCTATTGTATGCAGCCAGTCCATTAAACAATCCAAAACCTGAGGATAAAGAGAAATTCTCTGATATGGTGAATTTTGATGGTAAGAATCTTATTTCTCAGGAATATAATGAAGAAAAATGGGCTAAAGCGGCTGCAGCAGCATTAGATGTTATAAAGTTAGGTGTATATGAATTGAATGTAAGGCCTGTAAGATCATTAGCAAATGCTACAAAAGGTTACCCTGCTACAGTAAAACCTTATAATGATAATGATTTTGTAAATAAGGATTGGCCGGACGGATATAGAAATATTGACCCTTTCGAGTCTTATAGAACTATATTCAATGGTGAAATAGCAGGTGAAAATAATAAAGAGATTATATTTAGCCGTCATAAGAATGCTTCCGGAGCATATTCATTGGCTGAGTTTGTAAGAAGAGCTTTACCTATGAATCCTGCTAATGGTATAAATTGTTTTGGTGTTACACAAAAATTGGTCGATGCATATTATATGATGGATGGAAGTGATTGTCCTGGAAAAGAACGTGAGCTGAACATTCCAGGGAGGAGTGATATGGTAAATCCAAGAGAAACAGGCTTTACAGTAAATGCAGATTTGAGCAACCCCGGTTATGAACATTTGTCAGTTGGAGTATCTAAACAGTATGCGGAGCGTGAACCAAGATTTTATGCTTCAATAGCATATAGCGGTTGTGTGTGGCCATTGTTGTCAAATGCAGAGTTTACTCAGACTCAAAACCAGATAATGGTAAAAGTCTTTTATTATAGAGGTGCAGCTAATGGATATAGTGCTAACAGCAAATATTTGCCAACAGGTATAGGATTTATGAAATTTGTAAGTCCACATGATTCATCGCCAAATAATGATAATACAACTATATATCCAAAGACAGAACCTGCTATCCGATATGCTGACATATTGCTTATGTATGCGGAGGCCGTAAACGAGTTGGATAAATCATATAGTATTAAATCATGGAATGGTGAAGAAACTTATAATATATCACGTTCAATTGATGAATTGAAAAAAGGTATTCGTCCTGTAAGATGTAGGGCAGGTATCCCTGATTATAAGGATGATGTATACCAAAATAAGGAATTATTCAGAGCAAAGATAAAACGTGAACGTCAGATAGAATTCGTTGGAGAATCTCAAAGATATTTTGATTTGAGACGATGGAAGGATGCTGAATTTGAAGAGTCTATGGATGTCTATGGATGTAATATTCTTATGGATGTAAATAAAAGAGATTTGTTCCATGTTCCAACAATATCAAAGGAACTGACATCTGTATTTACACGTAAGATGTATTTCTGGCCTATTCCTCTTGAAGAATTGAAAAGAAATAAAAATATGGTACAGAACCCTGGATGGAAGTATAATGATTAATTTAAAAGTAATTGAAAATGAAAAAATATTTACTACCTTTAAGTTTATTGTTTCTTGCTTTATTTACAGCTTCATGTAATAAAGATTGGACGGAGGAGCAATATGAACAATATGTGTCTATAGTGGCACCAATGAACTGGAATAGTTGTACTCCAATTTATTTAAGATATAAAGGAGATGGCAAGGCTACTTATGAACTTCCTATAGAAGTAACAGGGTCCACTAATAATATTGCTGATAGAGATGTTTATTTACAGGAAGATCTTGATACATTGAATGATATGAATGTGGCAAGATTTGGTCTTTATCGTAAAGATCTTTATTTTAAAGCATATGATAAATCAAAATACAAGTTGCCAGAGGTTGTAAAAATACCTAAAGGTGAATCAAAGGCTATTGCAAATATAGAGTTTGATTTGAATGGTATCGATATGAATGAAAAATGGGTTGTTCCTCTTAGTCTTGTGAGTGATGATTCATATAATTATGTACCACATCCGCGTAAGAATTATTCTGAAGCAATATTGAAAATTAATCCTTTTAATGATTTTTCAGGAGCTTATAGTACATCTACACAAACTGTAACCTTGGTTGATGAATTTGATAATGCAATAGGTGATGCCATGACTACAGATAAAAGAACAGCTTATGTAGTTGATGAAAATACCATTTTCTTTTATGCGGGACTTATGAATGAGGAATTGGAAGACAGACATAAGTATAAGATTAAAGTCAGATTCCTTAATCCTGGAACAGAAGATGCCTCATTGAAAAAAATCGAGGTTTTCTGTGATAACGCAGAAGATATTGATTTTAAATTACATACAACCCCTGAGGAATTAAAATATAGTACAGCAGTTATAGATGACTCTGTGTATCCTTATTTGGAACATCATTATGTGACAATTAATATAGATTATTCTTTTAATGATATATCTTCATCAAAAGATAGTAATGGTGATGTTGTTCCAATTAGATATAGAGCTACAGGAGTTATGATTCTTGAAAGGAATATTAATACACTTATACCAGATCAGGATCAAGCTATTCAGTGGTAATGATTTAACCAATGCGAATCAGTAATTCAGTAATAGTTGCTGATTCGCATAATTTATATATATATATATGAAAAGGATTCTTATAGCAGTTTTCTGTTTGGTGGCATTAAATAATGTGATATTTTCACAGGGTACTATTAATGATTATAAACGAGCTTATAGCGTAAAAGTGGATTTTAGTTCCAAAAATGTACTCTATAATAATGTTGTACCGAACTGGATAAAAGATACACATTTTTTCTGGTATATTAGAAATACGGAGAAAGGAAATGAATATGTTAAGGTAGATGCTTCTACCGGGACAAAATCAGCTTTGTTTAACCAAGATAACCTTGCAGTACTTCTTTCAGAAAAGACAGGTAAGAGAGTAAATAAATTCTATCTGCCCTTGAATAAGATGGGTGTTAATATGAGTATTGATGAAATATCTTTTGAGGCGTATGGAGAAAGATGGAAATTCAGTATTACAGAAAATAAGCTTACTTGTCTGGGTGGGGTTAGACCACCAGTAGAAAGACCGCACTGGATGGTTGTTGATGAAGAAAAATCAGCCTCTCCAATAAAGTCGCCTGATGGCAGATGGTTGGCTTATATTAAGAATGATAACGTATATGTTAGGAATCTGACATCAGGAGAGGAAAAACAACTAAGCAATGATGGTACATTGGGAAACTATTATTCTTCTTATTTCCAATGGTCTCCTGATTCCAGATATGTTATGAGTTGTAAGATTCGTCCGGCTGAGAAAAGATATGTTTATTATGTAGAATCTTCGCCAAAAGACCAACTCCAACCTAAACTTCATAAACAGGAATATGCCAAACCAGGAGATGAACTTAGGTTTAAGAAACCATGTGTGTTTGATGTGGAAAAAAACAAGGCAATTATTCCTGATACTAAATTGTTTAATCATCAATATAATTTGTCATACTTTAAATGGAACAATGACAGTAAAGGGGTTACTTTTGAGTATAATGAACGTGGACATAAAATTTACAGAGTGTTGGAACTTTCAGTTATTGATGGTAAAGTGCGTACTTTGATTGAAGAAAAAGAAGAGAAATATGTGAATTATCCGAGAATTTATCGTAATTATCTGAGTGATGGTAAACGTATTGTATGGTCAAGTGAAAGAGACAATTACAATCATTTGTATATGTATGACAGGGGTTCTGGGAAGGTTATAAATCAGATAACAAAGGGAAAGTGGTATGTGCGAGAAGTTCAAAAGGTTGATGAAGAAAATGAAGTAATCTATTTTTCAGCAAGTGGGATGAACAAAAAGGAGGATCCATATCTGATACATTATAATAAAATTAATTTTGATGGTTCCGGATTAACTTCACTTACTCCTGAGGAAGGTATGCATAAATGCTGGTATTCATCTGACTATAAGTATATGGTGGATGTGTATAGTAAAGTGGACACTGAACCTGTAGCTGTTCTTCGCGATGCCAGCAATGGAAAGATTCGTATGCAGTTGGAAAAAGCTGATATCTCTCGTCTTGTAGCTAACGGATGGAAAGCACCGGAAGTCTTTAAAGCCAAAGGACGGGATGGTAAGACTGATATCTGGGGAATAATTTACAGACCTACCAATTTTGACCCTAATAAGAAATATCCTATAGTAGAATATATTTATTCCGGACCAGGGAACCAGTATGTTCCAAAAACGTTCTCATCGTATAACTGGAACATGACATCTTTAGCTGAACTTGGATTTATTGTGGTACAGGTGGATGGTATGACAACTTCTTTCAGAACAAAGGAATTTGAAGAAGTGTGCTATAAGAATTTAAAGGATGCAGGCCTTCCGGACCATATAGCATGGATTAAAGCTGCAGCAAAGAAGTATCCTTATATGGATATTGACAGGGTAGGTATATTTGGGTGCTCTGCAGGAGGACAGGAGTCTACAGGAGCTGTTTTGTTTCATCCTGAATTTTATAAGGCTGCTTATTCTGCCTGTGGCTGTCATGATAACAGAATGGATAAAATATGGTGGAATGAACAATGGATGGGGTATCCGGTTGATGAATCATACAGTGAATGTTCAAATGTTGATAATGCTCATCTCTTGACCAGACCTTTAATGCTTGTGGTAGGTGAGATGGATGATAATGTAGACCCTGCTTCTACTATGCAGGTGGTGAATGCATTGATTAAAGCCGGTAAGGATTTTGAACTTGTTGTTATACCTGGAGCCAGACATACAATGGGGGAAAGTTTTGGCGAACACAAAAGGTTTGATTTTTTTGTCAAAAACCTTATGGGAGTTAATCCGCCTAAGTGGAGTGAACTGAAATGACAGATAAAAGATTATATCATCTTATTACCATAATAATAGTATCTATATGGGGGACTACTTTTGTTTCTACAAAAGTTTTGTTGAACAATGGTATGACTCCTATATGGATATTTTTATTGAGGTTTTCGATATCGTATTTGGCTTTGTTGCTAATAGAAAGGAAAGGTTTGAAATGCAATAGTTTAAAAGATGAGTTTTATTGTTTTCTTTCTGGAATATTTGGTGGATCTTTATATTTCATTGCAGAAAACATGGCTTTGGAAAAAACTTCAGCATCTAATGTTGCTTTTATCGTCTGTACAGCTCCTGTTTTTACCTTGTTTATCTCATCGGTATTCTTAAAAAGAACAGGTGTTTCGATTAAGGTATTGGTAGGACTGATTGTTTCAATGGCAGGAATGGCTATTTTACTTTTTAAAGATTTCGGTGAGCTACATTTCAATCCAATAGGGGATTTGCTTGCTTTGGCTGCAGCTGTTCTTTGGGCAGTATATTCAATCTTATTGAGTAATCTTATTGGTAAATATAATGTTAATTTAATTACTCGAAAGACTTTCTTTTATGGCATAATAACTTGTATACCAATATTGCTATTAGATGATGTTTATACAGATTTTTCTTTGTCGTTTAAACCTGAAATTATTTTTAATATGTTTTTTCTGAGCATTGTTGCTTCCTTAGGCTGTTATTTTTTATGGGGAAAGGTTGTGAATATTCTTGGATCGGTTAAAGCATGCAATTATCTGTACATAAATCCTGTAGCTGCAGTTGTAACATCAGTTGTTATTCTTGGAGAAAAATTGACCGGTGGAGCTTTATTGGGAATGATTATTGTTTTGATTGGGGTGTTTTTAACACAGATGAGGTTTAATAAATAGTTTTTTGTATTATGAATTTTAAAGTATATTCAGTAGAGAAATTTGATTTAAACGATAATGAAAAAGCGATATTTTTGTCACTTTTAGCAGTTTTAAGTTGGTCTACCATTTCAACTGCGCTTAAAATTGCTTTGGAATATATTACGCATTTTGAAATGATGTTGATTTCCTGTCTTACAGCTTTGATTTTTTTTACTTTGTTATTAACGGTAACTCATAGATGGTATCTTGTTGGAAAACTTACAGTTCGACATTGGGTAGTTCTTGCTGCAGTTGGTTTGGTAAACCCGGTAGCATATTATTGGACTTTATTTAAAGCTTATGAGTTATTGCCAGCACAAGTAGCACAACCTATTAATTATGCATGGCCTATTGTTTTGCTTATATTTCTGGCTGTGTTTGCTCACGAACCTATTCAGAAAAGGAAATATATTGGTATGTTTCTTTCTCTTATAGGAGTTGTTTTGATTTCATTAGGAGCTAAGAATAATAGCAATTTGTCTATATCAGCTTCAGGAGTGATTTTTGGAATAATGAGTGCCGTTTTGTGGGCTTCTTATTGGATGATAAATAATATGTTGAAGGAGAAAATGGATGTTTGTGTGGCACTGTTTGTAACTTTTTTGTTTGGAACATTATATTTATCTTTAGGAACTTTATTTCTTGATTTTAGTGTCTCCGATATGAAAGGTATAATTGCAGGTGTTTATATTGGAGGTTTTGAGATGGGTATTCCATTCATTTTATTTGGTGTAGCGTTAAAAAAAACAACGAACCATACTTTGGTTAATCAGTTATGTTATTTATCACCGTTTTTGTCATTGTTCTTTATTTCATTGGTCTTGGGAGAACATATAATAGTTACGACATATATTGGTCTTGTTCTGATAGTTTCTGGCCTTTTGTTTAATCAATATTGTGTACGTAAGTAATAATTATGAGTTATATATGTGCTTGAATGTGACAGTAAACTAATCAGTTTTTATTGTTTTCTTTTAAATCTAATATATACTTATTAGAAGATGTAAATATTGATTTGAAAAAATATGTTAGTTTATACATTTTTATAGTGGTATTTTACATTTTATATATATTACCTCTATAATAATTTTGTCATCGAATAATAATCTTATTAATGTATGAATAAATATTTTTTATTTTCAATGTTGTTTTTATCAGGATGCTCTTATCCTGAAATTAATCCTTTCGGCGATGAGAAAGGGGAGTATGTAGATAAAGGCGAAGGAATTGAATCCGGTCTTTCTCCAATGATAGACCCTACTACAGAGCCAGGAGTAATGCCTTATCAGCCTTTTGGTAATGTTCTTGGTAATGACTGGGAACTTGTGTTCAGTGATGAGTTTAATGGCGAAGAAGTAGACCTTAAGAAATGGAATATTGACGAGTCAACTAAAACGCGTGGTCCAAGACCGCGTCTGGGTATAAACTCTTGGTTTTGGAAACCAGAAAATGTTTATCAGAAAGATTGTGATTTGGTATTGGAAGTACATAAGACCGGAGCTGATGTTATGACAAATGGCTCTATAAATAGCTCAAATAAGTTTATGACAAAATTTGGTTATTTGGAGTGTAGAGTTAAGATTGGAGATGCCAGTAAATTGACACATACAGCATTCTGGCTTCAAGGCCCTAATATGGGGAATGTTAATGGAACAGGAGCGGATGGAGCAGAAATTGATATTTTTGAGTCTTGTCATACTCATGAACAGGTACAGGTAAATATTCACTATGATGGATATGCAGATGCGCATAGATCACAAGGATGGAGATATAGTACTCCTGGAATTCATCGTGATTATCAAGTATGGGGGCTGCTATGGACTGACAAGTATCTGAAAATATACTATAATGGTATCTTAAAACACACATTTACCGACCCTAAAGTGATACCTTTAACTCATGAATTTTTATGGTTATCAAATGGTGCTTCTTTTGGTGAGGAACTTCCTGATAATGGATTTAAGGCTTTTGAACTGGGAAAACTTACAGAAACGAGATTTGATTATGTACGTGTATGGAGATATAATAGTATTGCACCTCTCCAGCCTTGGAGTAATCTGGTAAAAAATGGTGGATTTGATAACAATACTTCTAATTGGACATGCAGTCCTGCAGACAAGACTGCTATAGATACATCACCTAATGGAGCTGAAGAGGGCAAAGTTTATTATAGGGAACTCACCATGTCTGGAAATACTATGCAATTGACTACTCCTGATTCAGAGGTAGAATTATCTCAGGATGTTAATGTTACTCCAGGTAAAAAGTATTCATTCAGTTTTGTTGGAAGAATAAGAGATGCTATAGGAAAATCAGAACCAGGTCAGAATACAACAGGCAAGAAGCTTAAAGGTCAGATTTTCTCTATAGATGGTAGTGAAGCCGTATCATCAGAGCCTATATGTACTGTTGAAACACAATCGAGTGAGGATATATTTATGTCATCCTTAATTCCGCAACATAATTGATAATTATTTTTATAAGTTCCTGAGCAACA
>NZ_DXVR01000049.1:0-19747 GCF_019417265.1 Bacteroides sp. | reverse complement strand
TGACTCTCAATTTCCGATTGCTCAATTCGCAAAGCATTTCTTTTTGACTATATAAAGCGGTAGGAAAGAAATTCCCTTTGCCTCAGGGAGGTCCCGTAGTTCATCTTGCTGCCATATCCGATTCTCCAACCGGACCGTTTAAGAAGTTCTCAAAACTGGTTTTCCATTTCGAGGGTGAACGTTTCCCCGCAGAAGACCCGTATATATGGTATCAGGATGGCAAGTTCAGAGCTATAGTCAAACGCATGGAAACGGCCAAAAACGGATGTTTCCTCATGCAGTTTGAGTCGGACAACGGACTGGACTGGAAGAAATCGGAGCATTTCATTGTTTCCGGTCTGAATGTAACATTTGAAGACGGAAGCATCGTAAAACTGTCCCATCTTGAACGTCCGCAAGTATATTTGCATAATGGTGAGGCCGGATACATCCTTTGTGCTGCCGATTCTATAGACAGTAATAATGTAAGACAATCTTTTAATTTACAGATACCTCTGATAATAGAAAAAAACGTCAGTACATTTTAGTTAAAACGTCGGTTCGTTTTACTTAAAACGTGAGCAAGTTTTATACGAAACTTCCTCACGCTTTTTTTTAGAGAAAATACCCCCATATATCAATAATTTCTTCCCCCCTGCGTCAATAATGTTTTATATAACTTTGTGTCGTGAACAATAAGAAAAATATATGAATTTGAACTTAAAATCTATTTCTTGCGGTATTCTGCTTCTCTCCTCTATTACATGTCTGGAAGCAGAGAATATAGTCCGCCAATGGAGGGATAATCAGCCGGAGTGGCAGAATCAGTATGTAAATGGTGTAAACCGTTTGCCCTCCCGCTCTACTACCTATTCTTTTCGTGATGTGAAATCGGCACTCGAAGGTGACAGAAACAAGTCTGAATATCTGTCGCTCAACGGCAAGTGGAAATTCTGTTATTCCGATAATGTGGATGATGTCCCGGTAGGGTTCTACAAAACAGATTTCAGCTCTTCTTCATGGAGCAGCATTCAGGTGCCCTCATGCTGGGAGATGCAGGGGTATGGATATCCTATATATACCAATTCTACATATCCGTTTCCTGCCAGACCACCTTATATAGACAGGAATAATCAGGTAGGTTGCTATATCAAAGAATTCAATATTCCGGCAAAATGGAATAAAGACCGCGTCATACTGCATTTCGGTGGTGTGTATTCAGGGTTCTATGTATGGGTAAACGGTGTAAATGTGGGGTATTCCGAGGATAGCTGCCTGCCTGCTGAATTTGATATAACAGACTACGTAAAGTCAGGCACAAACAAACTTGCTGTGCAGGTATTCAAGTGGACCGACGGAAGTTATATGGAAGATGCCGACCACTGGCGTATGGCAGGAATACATCGTGAGGTCTATCTCATGTCTATTCCAGATGTCGCTATATATGATTATGGAGTAAGGACTCTTGTAGATTTGAAAAATAACAAAGCTGCCATACAGATACGTCCTGAAATAACCAATCAGAACTCCGAAGATGTAAAAGGATGGAATCTTTCTGCCCAGCTTTATGATGCCGACAATAAGCCTGTATTTGAAAAGGAGATGTCGGTGACGGCAAATTATGTTATAAACGAACCATATCCACAACGTGATAACGTGTATTACGGAATGATGGAGGGAATTATATCCAAACCTGAATTATGGAACTCTGAGAATCCTTACCTGTATACTCTTGTGATGAAACTTACCGATAAAAGTGGGAAAGTGGTAGATGCGAGAAGCACAAAAATAGGAATACGTGATATTAGGATAGACGGCAACAGGATTCTGGTAAATGGAACTCCTATAAAACTTATAGGGGTAAACAGGCATGACCATAGTGAAACAGGAGGAAAGACTGTAACACGTCAGGAAATGCTGGAAGATGTGCTGTTACTGAAAAGATATAACTTCAATACGGTTAGAACTTCGCATTATCCTAATGACCCATATTTCTATGATTTATGCGATAAATATGGGATTTATGTTATGGATGAAGCTAATCTTGAGACTCATCATCAGAAAGGCTATCTGGCCAACCGCCCTGAATGGTCAACTCCATATATGGAACGCGCGGTACGCATGGTGGTGAGAGACAGAAATCACCCCTCAGTGTTTATGTGGTCGCTTGGCAATGAATCAGGATGCGGGCCAAACCATGCTGCGATGTCCGGATGGATTAAAGATTATGACCCTACACGCCCCGTACATTATGAAGGAGCACAGGGAATTCCAGGACATCCACTTTACAAGCCAATAGGCAGAAAAGAGGCTTCGATAGTGACAAGCGAGATAGACCACAACATAAAAGAACCGGAAAAAACGGCAAAAAAAGAACTTTTTGTTTATGCCAACCCCGATGATCCAGCCTACGTTGATGTAGTGAGCCGTATGTATCCTTTGGTAGAGGAACTGATAGCTATGACTGAAAATCCCGTAATGAACCGTCCTATAATAATGTGTGAGTATGCACATTCGATGGGTAATTCCACCGGTGGACTAAAAGAATACTGGGATGTTATATGGCAGCATGATGCTTTGGCAGGTGGATATATCTGGGACTGGATTGACCAGGGACTACTTGATGAGGAACGTAAATACGAAAAGAAATCATGGAATTATGGAGGTGATTACGAAAAAGGTGAGCATAATGACCAGAATTTCTGTACAAATGGTGTTATCAGTGCCGACCGTACTACCAAGCCTGCCACAGAGGAATGTAAATATGTATTTGCACCAATAGCATTTTCTACTCTTAGCGCACATACAGGCAAGATTATTATAACTAACCGTAACTTCTTTACCAATACAGATAATTACAGATTCTTCTGGCAGCTTAGAGATGAAGATAGCGTATTGCAAGAAGGAGAAATTTCTGTACCATCCACTCCTGCAGGTGAAAGCTTTGAGGCAAACATTCCTGTAAAAGATTTCAAGGCAGAAGAGGGTGCCGAATACTGGTTGCGCCTTCGTGCGGAATTAAAGAATGACAATCTTTATGCAGAAGCAGGTTTTGAAGTAGCATGGGAGCAGTTTGAATATTTGTCATTGCCTAAAGCTGAAACTGTAAAAACTAATGAAGCGGGTCTAAATGTCGACGACAGTAATAAAAACTCAATAAAGATTTCCGGCAAAGGATTCAATATGGAAATCAATGACGGATATATCTCCGGATATTCTCTCGGCAATTCCGAAATTATCAAATCTCCTCTGAAACCTAACTTCTGGCGTGCATCTACCGATAATGACTGGCGCGGATGGAAGACTGACAGGATTATGAAGTTCTGGATTACTGCTACAGAGAAACTGAAAATGGCATCAATTGATGTAAGGAAAACTGACTCAGGATGTAATATTAAAGTTCTGAAAACTATAGATAATCTTGTTTCGGTATCGCTTACATATAATGTATCGTCCGATGGTATCATAGGAGTGGACTACTCATTTGTGAAATCTCCTTCACTTACTGAACTGATTCGTATTGGCATGCAGGGAGAGTTCAGTAACAAACTGAACAATATCACTTATTACGGACGCGGACCGTGGGAAAATTACTCGGACCGTCTTGCTTCGGCTATGGTTTCTATCTATAAAACCACTCCATCCGAAATGGGATTCGATTATGTAGTGCCTCAGGAGAATGCCAATCGCTGTGATGTCCGCTGGATGTCACTTCAGACTGAAACTGAAAACGGTGTCATGATTCTTGGTGATGAACCTCTATCTGTTTCTGTATGGGAGTTTACACAGAAAGCCCTTGAAGAAGCCAAGCACATAAACGAGAAAGCTAAAAATGGAAATCTTACGGTTAATATCGACCATGCGCAGGCAGGAGTGGGTGGTACGGACAGTTGGAGTCTTAAGGCAAGACCTGCAGTCGACAAGCGATTGCTTGGCGGAAGTTATTCGTATGGATTTACCATTGTTCCTGTATCGCAGGAGAGCAACCTTAAGCAAATGGGCAGATTGAAATATTAACTTTTATATGTAATTAGGGGTGTTTTTTAGCCCCCCCTAATTACATATAAAAAATGCCCCATAACTTAAGAGAGGTTATGTAATTTTGTAGTGTAATACTTAATTTATTATGCTCTATATGTTATATAAAGCAATAGGTAGATTCCTTTGGAAGAAGTTTTTAAAGAGACATTTAGGGTTAAAGAATGTTTTAGGATAACTTTTGTTAATTTTTAAAGTCTAAATGCAGTGAAAATGAGACAGCTGCATGTAAGATATGTGTAATTGAGTCTCTATACTATTTTTATCATGATTTGTTTTAGTTCAATCAGGAGTAAGTTTATCGCATCATTGATTTTAGCATGTTCGCTCCTGTCGTTCTCGTGTACAGAAGGAAATAGTGATATTACTTCCGGACAGACAGGCGATGGAACACCGGTCTCTGAAATTACAGTTTCTATCATTGACCCTCAATCCGAGAATGGCGATGTGGTTTCAGCGTTCGAATTGATGAAAGGGCAGTCTAAAATGCTTAACGCAGTAATCATGAAAGGCGGACAGCCTTACACAGGGTATAAGTCTGTGACTTGGAATAGCAGTAATGAGAATATTTGTTCTGTCGTTCCATCCGATGACAATATGTCATGTGAGGTTGCAGGTACAGTAAGCGGCAATGAATTTATTGGGAAAATGGCTATTGTTTCTGTTCAGGTAGATACCGGCAATGGCATTAAGTCTTCATCTGTAATAGTCACTGCAGTAGAGGTGCAGGTACAAGCTGTTGAGATAAAGGCAGACGGTATGCAGACTGATGAATCAGGACGTAAAACGGTTCATGTGGATTCCGGTCGCGAGGTGCAGCTGAATGCAATTGTATCACCGGAAGATGCAACCGTAAAAGACGTTGACTGGGAATCGGATGATAATAATGTTGCCGTTGTCGGTAATAACGGACTTGTCAGCGCATTGAAACCTACTACTGATGAGGGTGTCAGAATTGTTGCCCGTTCAAAAAGCAATAATGAAATTTACGGCGAATGTTATGTAATAGTAGATAAGGTTTATGCTAAAGAAATAGAATTTGACGACCTTGAAAACGGTCAGACTTTAGTAATAGATGTTAATGACACCTATCTTATTGACGTATATTTATATCCTGAGAATGTCACAGAAAAAAATATCATTTGGGTTTTTGACGATGAAGTTATTACTGTTACAAATGGGCTGATTTCCCCTAAACCTGGTTCTATAGGTAAGACTTCGAAAGTAACTGCAAAGGTACAGAAAGCTGACAGTTCATATCTTGAATATACTATTAATGTTTCAGTTACAGGTCTTCAGCCTGGAGGTGGTCATGAAGATATTGAAGATGGCGGTAATTATACTGGACAATAGTTTTATGTTTTCTTATAAGTTACTAAATAATTTAAGATATGAAAAAATACAATTTATATAATTTAGGGATTGCTGCAATGATGACTGCAGTTATTTCTTCTTGTAACAATGACTTGAATTCTAATTCGAGCGACAATAGTGACTATTCCGTAATTTCTTTTACTGCAACCGGCAGCACAAGTCGTACTATATTAGATGGTAATACAATAAAATGGAGTAAAGATGATAAAATAGCCATATTTTCAGCATACGAATCGCAACCATACGAGTTTAGCCGTTCCGATGAAAACACTGAAGCAGAAACAGCTACATTTACGGGCACTCGTCCTTCTTCCGGCTTCCCATATTTTGCTCTATATCCTTTTAATGAACTTTCTGCTTTTTCGGATAATAAGATTAGAACATCGCTTACCAGCGAACAGACTGCTGTAGCAAATACATTTGATAATGGATTAAATATTTCTGTGTGTAAAGCAACCGAAGATAACAATCTGCAATTTAAAAATGCATGTGCTTTATTCAAGTTTATTATTACAAATACTATAGCAGGAAAGGTATCCTTATCGGCAGATACATATCTGGCTGGTGATTTGGATATTGAAATTACGGAGACGGGAGTTGTTACAACTGTTCCGGCAAATGCAAATGCATCGAACACAGTAACTTTGTCGGGTTCATTGCAGAAGAATATACCATATATTATGGCTGTAGCTCCTTTTAAAGGAACACCACAAATAAAGCTTGATGATGCTGATATTACTATAAGTGGTAATATGTCCGCATTCGAAGCTAAACCCGGACATATCTATACATTTACACTTACCCCGCAAGGTGCTAAAATAACAGAAGAAGTTAAAGTAAACAGTATTAAAGGTATGACAGCCAATCAGTTGGAAATAGAATTGGGAAAGGATGTAACATTAGGAACACCTGCTTCTGAAGATCTGTCAAAGTTCTCTTTAAAAGTAACCAACGGGAATTATTCAGGAGAACTAAAAGTAACGAATGTAGAAGCAGTTAAAGATGACAAAAAATCTTTGATTCTTACTGTATCCGATGATGTACAATTTTATTATGACGACAATTTTGAAGTGAAATTTAATGCGGATGAAACTTCTGCTTTATTGACTCTTGAAAGCGGTAACTATGTAAAATTGACTACCGGTGACCAAGCAGAATCGTGCGGATATGAGGATGTTATAATTGATGAGGATTTTGAAGGTGCTGATTTTGTACTTGCTGGTTTTTGTGAACTTGAAAAGAAAAATAATTCTAATGCCTCTGTAAAAACCGATAGCAATGGAAATAAAGGGTTACAATTCAGTCTTTCTTCAGGAAGCTGTAATGCCTGGCTGAAAATCGAGCCACCCAGAACATATCAGGAAGGATATACTTACTTTTTGTCATTCTCTGCTTCTGATAATTCGGTAAATGTATGGCCTAAATTTATCTTTGAACCTACCGGTATGTGGACACAGAAAGTAAACTTTGGATTTGAATCGAATGGAGTATTCAAAGATTATATACATGAAAGAACATATCCTGAGGACTTTGAAAACGATCAAGTTGCAACTTCATTTTTTACAACTGTAAAACTCACACTAATGTTTTCTTCTACTACATTTATTGATAATGTACGTTTCACAGCCAGAATGTATCGCCCTGTAACAAATGACTATAGCGGAAATCATGATGGATTTGAGAATGGTAGTAATGATTGGAAAAATAATTAAAGACCTTGTACAATGAAAACAAATATATATTCAAAAATAATGTCAGCTACTTTTGCGGCTGCCTCACTCGTTTCTTGTACCGAAGATACTCCGGTTGTAAATACAGAAACTTTGTCCGAAATTCAGTTTACGGCTATGAGCAATGCTTCTCGTACTTCATTGACAGATGGAAATGATGTGGTATGGAACAAATCTGATATGATAGGTGTTTTTGCATCGGGTGATACCAAGGTTTATCAGTTTACTAATAACCTGGAATCAGACGGTCAGGCAGAAGCAACATTTACAGGTGTAGCACCGGAAAATGCTACAACATATTATGCTTTATATCCTTACTCAGAAAGCTCAACCCTTAGCAGTACTACTATTACAACTGTCCTTTCGGGCTCGCAAACTGCCATGGCTGGTACATTTGCCAATAATCTTAATATTTCTGTAGCTACAGCTACAGCAGATAAAAATCTTCAGTTTAAAAATGTATGCGGATTGATAAAATTTAAGTTGACAGATGTAGAAGGTGTAAAAGCTTTAACATTGGTATCAAACGACGAGAATCAAACATTATCCGGTACATTACAAGTTAATATGAATGACAATACAGCTACGATTCTCGAAGGAAGCAATTCTATATCATTGATTGCAGAGAATGGGTTTAACACCGGAAATGATTACTATATGGTTGTTCCTCCGGTGACATTTAGTAACGGTTTTAAAATTAAATTATCCGACGGCAGATATGCTGAAGGAAAATCGGGTTATGTAGTAGACGCTGGAAAAATCAATACTATTTCAATCTCTTCAACTGATTTGGCACAAGGCGAGTTAGAAATAAAAGATGTGATAATTTCATCAATTGATGAAATAGAACCTGCTGAAAACGGCGACAGATTACTTCTGAAACTTGCAGAAAATGTTTCAATCGGTGAATTTTTAGGAGATGATTTCTCTGCTTTTGATATAAAAGTTACAAATAACGGTGATAATGAAACAAAACTTAATGTCACGTCTGTAGCGAAAGGTACTTCAGCCAATAAGATAATTCTTACCTTATCAAATGAAACTCCTGTTTATTTTGATGACAAGCTTTCTGTCCAATACAATGGAGAGAAATTAACAACAATTGTAGGTAATAAAGTATGTCTTAAATCAAATGAATCTACTACATACACTGGTTATGTAAAGTTGATATATTCTGAGGATTTTGAGAGAAGTACAACGCTTACTGATTACATGAAATGGAACTCTCCCGGATGGAGTATAGGTGTTCAGAATGAAAGTAATGTTTTGCAAGGTAATAAAATTTCTGATCAAAATAATAATCGTTTATTGATTCCAGCTGTACAAATTAAGAGAAATGGTTATTATACTTTGCAATATAAAGGATTCACTACTTCTGCCTATAATACGTATATTATTTTTGAAACTAATGAAATATTTAATGATAAATCAAAGGCATCGGTGAGTAAGAATAATACAATAACGGATGTTTCTTTTGATGTGAATTTAAATGATTTATCTTTTACCAACCCATTTAATAATAAAGTCCATATATTTGACGAGAATGGCATAATTTCTTTACATGTTTATTTCCCTAAAGGAGACGTTTTGACAGGCTGGATAGACAATGTAAAACTTTACGAAAGAGAGTGCAGAAACTTCTACGATTTAAGTAATAAGTGATTTGTTTTTGCTATTGCATTGAATAAAAATGGGGTAATTTTCCATATGTAGGAAAAACACCCCATTTACATAAAAAAAGTGCCCATATATTAGGGTAATAATCAGTAATATTGCAGTGATAAAATCTAATAAATAAAAACATAATGAATAAAGTTCTAAAATTTTCAAGTATTCACCGGTATAGGAGGAGCTTGTGTTATTTGTTTTTCTTTTTCATGCTTACTCTTCCCGCTTTAGCTCAGAGCAAGTATACATTAAAGGGGCATGTCACTTCATCTGTAGATAATCTTGAAGTTATAGGTGCAAGTGTACAAGTTGAGGGTACAACCATTGGTACTGTTACCGATTTTGACGGAAACTTTACTTTAGATGTTTCAGCTCCCAAAGGAAATCTTGTTATAAGTTACGTTGGGTGTAAAACTATGAAGGTGGCATTTAGCCGTCAGAAGACATCTTTTAAGGTAGTCCTTATGGAAGATGCCGAAATACTTGACGAAGTAGTTGTAGTGGGCTATGGTTCTATGCGTAAAAAAGAAGTAACCGGTGCCGTAGCCAGAGTTGCTGCAGAGGAGCTTGGAAGAGTAAGTACCTCCGATTTAGGTACAGCTTTACAGGGATTGGTTGCCGGTGTTAACGTACAGGCAAGTTCAGGTGAGCCGGGTGCAAAATCTAATATTCAGATACGTGGTCTTAGTTCTATTGCGGGAGGTAACAGCCCTCTCTATGTAGTTGACGGCGTGCCATACGAAGGTGATCCTGGATTAAGTTCGAATGAAATAGAAAGCATTGATATCTTGAAAGATGCTGCTTCGGCTGCAATTTACGGAACTCGTGGTGCGGCAGGTGTAATTCTCATTACAACAAAACAAGGTAAGGCAGGCGAAATGAAGGTTTCGGTAGACGGTTATTACGGTGTGCAGAAAATTACATCGGGTATAGACCTTATGAATACATCGGAAAGTATATTTGTAGATATAATGGTTAACCGTATGCAGGAAGGAGTTAATAATACCGATAATGCTGCATGGACATCTATAAAACAGTATCCTGTGAATTTCTTTAACGACTCTAATTTATATAATGTTGTAACCAATAACAATGCACCTGTTCAGAATTATTCAGTGACGGTAAGCGGTGGACAAAAAGACTTGACTTATAATCTTTCTGCCAATTATTTTGATCAGGAAGGTATTCTTATTAATTCTGATTTCAAGAGGTATAACGTAAGGTCTAATGTTAACTTCAAGAGAAACAAGTGGTCTATAAATACCAGCCTTTCATTCAGGATAGAAGATCAGCTATCACCGGCATGGGATTTGATGACTCAGAGTTACAGTTACAGCCCTACATCTTCGCAAGTAGACCCTGATGCAGATATTACTCAGACAGCAGGTGACACAAACCAGCTTACTAACATGAGTAATACCTTGCAGAGAATAAAGGAATATTCAAAAAAGAAAACTGAAGCATTCAATGGAAATTTCTTTGTGGGTTATGATGTAATGAAAGGATTGAATGTTTCTACACGTCTGGGTATTGGTTATAGCAATCAGAAAGCTTTGTCGGTTAATCCTGTATTCCAGTTGTATAATCAGGATGGTGAAGAAGTAACAAGTTCTACATACAGATCACAAATTCGTGAGAATCATGCAAAGAACTCAAGCCTGACATGGGAGTCAATGCTTAATTATAACCTTAAGATTGGCAAACACGATATTAAGGCAACCGGTGTATTCAGTCTTGAAAGATACGGATATGAATCATTTTATGCCAGCATAAAAGATCTGGTATCGAATGATATCAATAATGTTAATGCAGGAACAAATGATATGATGGTTGGTACAGGTTCCGGACAGTGGGGACAAGACAGGGTTAATACTTTGGTAGGTATGATAGCTCGTGCACAGTACTCATACGGAGGAAGATATATGGCCAGTGTAAGTTTGCGTAGGGATGCCTCTTCACGTTTTTCTAAAGAAAACCGCTGGGGTATGTTTCCTTCTGTATCGGTGGGATGGAATATTTCGGAAGAACAGTTCTGGAAAAAATTCAAGAATGTGGCTAATTCATTTAAAGTAAGGGCAAGTTTTGGTACTACCGGTAACCAAAATTTCGCCGATTATTCGTACTCAGCTCCTGTTAATAAGAATTATGATTATACTTTTGGTTTAATTGGAAAAGAGTTTTTGGGACTTGGCTTTGCACAAAGCACATTCTCTAATGCTGATGTTAAATGGGAAACTACTCAACAGATTAATGGAGGTATTGACTTAGCTTTTCTTGACAACAGAATAACTTTTACAGCCGATGTTTATAAAAGTAACAAGAGAAACATGCTATTCCCTATGATAGTTCCGGCTTCCAGTGGTTCCGGTCAGAACTCTACTGTTACTCTTAATGCGGGTAATATGGAAAACAAAGGTTTTGAATTGGCATTAGGACATAGAAACAGAGTGGCCGGTATTGATTATAACATGAATTTAACTTTCAGTAGAAATGTAAACAGGATAGTGGAAATGGCAGGACCAAGTGATATGTATTATTTCGCCGATGGTAAACCTGTTAGTACGGGTACTGATTTTGTTACAGTTATCAAAAAAGGTTACGAAGCTGGTGCATTTTTTGTTATGCCAACAAACGGTATAGCAGATACGGAAGAAAAACTTGCCGATTATCAGAAGATTGAATCGAATGCTCGTATGGGCGACCTTATTTATGTTGATACTAATAAGAATGGCAAAATTAATGATGACGACCGTGTATATGGTGGTAGCGGTATGCCGGAATGCGAATTAGGCTTTAATTTATGGACCGGCTATAAGGGTTTTGACTTGTCAATGAACTGGTATGCATCTATAGGCAATGAAATTATTAATGCAACTAAAATTTATACATATCAGTCAAAAACAAATAAGGAACTCATATATATGTGGACTCCTACAAACCCAACATCAACAATTCCAACATACAGAGGCTCAAAATCACATAATAACTATAGAGCATATTCTGACATTTGGGTTGAGGACGGTTCGTTCCTGCGACTGAAGAATATTATGCTGGGATATTCTTTGCCTAAAAGTTTGATTTCCAGAATTGGTATCAATAAATTAAGATTTTATGTGGCTGCAGATAATTTGTTAACTTTCACTCCATACGAAGGCTATGACCCTGAAGTGGGTAGTAATGGTTTGTCAAGGCGAGGTCTTGATTTCGGTACGTATCCTATAAGTATACAGATAAGAGGAGGATTCCAGTTACAATTTTAATTTACTAAAAGATTTTTTATTATGAAACATAAAATATTAATAGCAGCACTTATGGCTGCGAGTGCCGGATTGCAGTCCTGTGACGATTTCCTTACTCAGAAAAATCATCACCAGATGACTACCGACATATTTTATTCTTCTTTATCGGATTGCGACAAAGGACTTAATGCCGTATATAATGCATTTAAAAACGGTAATATATATCAGCCTGTTGATGAAAATCTTAGAAGTGATTTGGGTGTTGAAGGAAGTAAAAAAAGAACAAGTTTTGTAAACGAGGCCTACAAACAGAACTTCAATGATGCAAATGCTACATGCAGGGCTAAATGGTCTGCACTATATACAGGTATTTTTAGAGTAAATCAGCTTCTTCAAGGTATTGAGAAGGTACGTCCGAGTGTTACGGGTGAAGAACAAATAGAAAAATTGAAACAGATAGAGGCACAGGCTTATTTTATGAGAGGTCTTTTCTATTTCTGGCTTAATAATTCTTTTAATAAAGGTAATGTTCCATATATTGATTATGTCCCTCAGGAAGAATCGGATTTTTATAGAGGAACAACAGATAGTAAAACTATTATAAAGAATTATAGAGCTGATATTAATAAGGCTTTGGAGCTTGGACTTAATGATAAGTGGGAAGGTAATGACATAGGACGTGCTACTTCATGGGCAGCAAAGGCAGTTCTTGGGAAAAGTTATCTTTATGATGAAGATTATGAAATTGCCGAAACTTATTTTGCCGATATTATCCAAAACGGAGGATTTAAACTTATAGAGAATATCGGGGATAATTTTACCGCTGCCAATGAGTTTAATTCGGAGTCATTACTGGAAGTTTCGTACAGTACTACTTATAATACAGAGTTTGGCGACTGGTCGGAATCTACTCAATATAATATATGGGGCATGAGTTTTGGTAAACCTGGTGCATGGTCGACTATTTTGCCATCTTTCTGGCTCGTAGAAGAATATGAGAACGAATATGTTGACCAAAAGGATCCGTCCAACTGGATTGAAATGAGTGCTGACGAGTTTAAAGAAGCAGATGAAGCCGGAATTAAATATAAAAGAGATTTGATTTATGACCAGCTTGGTAAGACTTTTTATTACGAATATCTGAATAAAAAAGGTGATACATTGTTCTGCCAGACTTATGTTTATCATCAGTTTAAGGGACAGAATGATTATGGCCCTCTTCCATGCAAACGACTTGTAAAAAAGAATCCGCAGACTGGTGAACTGTATCAGGCTATAAACGGAAAAACAAACCCTCAGTATATAAAGTTCAATAATAAATATTTTAAAAGAAAGAACTTTATAACTAAATGGGAAAGCGATAAAGTTTACAGATTAAGACAATACTCCAAACGTGCTTCTTACAGCCTGGCTATAAATGGTGATGAAGATTTAATGTATTATCAGAATATTCCACAGGTTAAGGCTGCTTTTCATAATAATGAATCGGGCTATTTCCGTAAATTTACAAACTGGGATACACTTGAAGATGAACAGTCGGGGACTCCTCCTAAAGCTTCGGGTATAAATCTTCGCTTGATAAGACTTGCCGATATATATCTTATGTATGCAGAATGTCTTATTAAAGGAGGAAATGACGCTTCGAGACTGCAAGAAGCCATTGATTATGTGAATGAAGTTAGATACAGGGCAGGGACTATGTTGATTGGCGATGAATACTCAGGTAAATACAGAGGCGAAAGAACTTATCAGAATACTGTAATAGATGATGATAACAATACTGCTGACGATACTTTAATTGATACACCACAGGAGTTGATGGAACATTTGATGTATGTGGAAAGACCATTGGAACTTTCTGTTGAAGGAAATGCTATCCGTGTTGTTGATTTAAGAAGGTGGGGAGTTACTAAACAGCGCTTTGAATATCTTTCACAACAAGGATTTGTGTTAAAGGAAATAAGATATCTGAAACCTAAAGTAAATAATTCTGAAGAGCTGGAACTGGTTGCAAACTGGGGTAAACAGTATAGAGCTGCTGAATATCCGGAAGAAGTGGCATGGTTTGATTATACAAATGCTGCCATAAATTATGGAGAAAGCGTTGCTTACTGGCCTATACCTAATATAGAGTCAACATCTAATCCGGAAATTAATAACTGATAATTAAGATTTTTTGTATGAAAAAAATATTATTCCTTACTACAGTTCTGCTTACGGCTTTTTCATCTTGTAAAGATGATGATTTTGAACCGCTGAATGATGTGGCAGAATGCACATGGCATTTAAGTTCTGAAGACGGAAATGCCGGACCTATAATTATAGGACTTAATAAGTACCTTGCTTTGATGGACTTGTCGCAGGGAGCTATATCCCACAGATGGGAAGTCTCGGAAACCGGTACTAAATTTCTTTCGGGAGAAATGCAGTGGGGGCAGACCGACTTTACAAATATGATTGACGAGTCTATCCCTCATGTAAATGACTTGAAACTAATCAGTGTATATTTTGAGCAGCCCGGACAGCATACCATCAGACTTTGTAATACTTTCCATAAACCTGTTACATATTTCTATTCGAAATGGAATAAGGATTTGGGTAAGTCGGAAAAGTTTCAGTATGTTTCAAAGCTTGAAGGCGATGTGTATGTGATGGACACTACTTTCGTGGTTGATGTGTATGCTCCTGAACTTGAACCTGGAGTGAAGGTTTATAGAGATGCAGAATGTACCGTAGAGGTGGAAACAGGTATTACGGGTGGAACTGATGAAAATCCTGAATATAAGACTGTGGAAATTGAGTATGGCGACAAGCTGTATTTTAAAGATGCATCGTACGACAGACCTAATTCGTGGATTTTCAACTGCCAAAGAGCCGGAATTGTTAAAGTTGAAGCTGAGACTGCTGATGCAATAACGCCTTTGCAGTTCAGAACTCTGACTTCGGCAGAGGGTATTATTAACGATAAACCTCTTACTGTAAATTATACTGTTGAAAGAGTCAGTGACCCTGACAACAAGTATGTTCCTACTGCTGTTGCAAAGACTATTACTATTCCTTTAAGCATTGTAGTTAAACCTAGCTCAGCTCCTTTGGATTATACTATAAAACAGGTTGACCAGACCCACATTAATGTGTATCTTAACAATTCGCAGTTCAAGGCTGATGTTAATGAACTTGACCATTCAACATTTAGTCTTAACTGGACAAATGAAAACTCAAATGTTCAGTCGGGAACTGTTTCGTTCAGTTCTGCTAAGATTGTAAAGAGTGAAACAGGAAATAAAGATCTGATACAATTGGAAATTGCCAATGGTGATAAGATGTATAATACTGATAAGATGTATTTGTCTTGCACTGAAAATGCTAATGTATTATTCGATGGTAAAGGGTTCTCTATACCTGCTCCTTCCGAACCTAATGTAATCACAACTTACGGATTCTTCTTTGATGATGACTTTGAAGACCCATCTACCGATAAGAACTGGAATCTTACAATTGACGGTAAAACTCCTACTCCTTACTCGTTTGTAGATAATCCTGGTCCGGATGAAATAAACGCTTCGGCAAGATGTTTTAAGGCTGATGCTGTAACAGTGGGTTGTAGAACTATGTCTTCGAAAACTTTCCTGGGTACTGTGGGTAAATATACTTTGAGATTTAAATATTATCTTGTTAATAAAGGTACTGACGGCTTGTCGCCTTCATTCGTTCCGGAAGATAAGATTGGAACAACCGTTCCTAACGGCTTGTGGCAAAAATCAGGTGGATGGTTACATTTGTTGAATAAACCAGGTGGACAGTGGACTGAGTTCAGTTGTTCAATTGAGGGTATAAAGGAACTCGAGGTAGCATTGTCTATGAGATTTAACGGATTCAAGGATGAAATATATTTTGACGATTTCTTCTTTGGATATATAGAAGAACGTCCTTAATATATTCAGATATATGCGGAAAGTTTAATAAAAATAACCCAATATGAAAACAAAATATTTTAATGTACTATTTTTGATTATCGCTTTATTACAAACTTCGTGTAAAGATGATAATCTGTCGCAATCGGATTTGGATATTGTACATGTATACTATATATCCGATATTAAGAAACCAAACAATACTGTAGTTGAAAAGGATGTAGCAGCATATTCAGTTTATGATGACGATGCAATGCTGATTTCATGGAAGAATGACTATCAGATTATTAAGAAGAATAAGATTTCTTTTTTTACAAAGTATAATATTCCCAATAACACTCAAGAACAGGAAACCGGTGATGAACTCACCGGCACACCTTTAAAATTCTCTTTTAATGAGGATTATGAAGTGGAAACCAAACAGTACGACCCGACAACCGGTAAAGAGGAAATCATTATGCAAACTATAAGCAGGGCATTCATCTTTGAAGGAAACATTGATGAAACTACCCATAAGGGTAGTGGTAATCTTACTGTTATTGAACATAGCGGTGAAACCGTTGTTTTTGAAGTTTCTATAGAAGATACTACCAGATATCTTGATAATGAATACCACAATTCAAATCTGGTAACTGAATAAACCATAATTTATTATATATCTTAAATTAGAAAAAAATGAGAAAAATATATTTAAGTGCTGTTTTATTTCTTTCGGTTCCAATGCTAAGTTTATTGGCACAAAATAAAACAACAAATGTTACAGTAGATTACAGAACCCAGAAATTTCTGGGGACTGTATCAAAACTTGAAAGAAACAAATTTTTTAACATGCATATTTCGGATAGTGAAATAATAAATGATAAAGAAATAAGTAGTTTTGCTAATGAATATGGTGTAGGTGCAGGACGTCAGTTCTGGGGACCGTTTTCGCAGGCTAACGCTTGGAATTCTGCCGAAGAAAATCAAGCCGGAAATTATCCGTATAATAAATTGCAGGAAAAAGATGGAATAAGACCGGTTACAAGAATTATTGCTACCGAACATGCCAATGACAAAATACTTACTTATAAGCATGACACAGAAAAAATGGGTCAATGGGCAGCTGCATATTATGCCAGTCAGGATGCGGTTCCTGAATTTTTTGAACCTATGAATGAGCCTTTTGTTCATGCAGGTGATGATTGTTTTGGAGATGCTCCTAGCATGGAAGCTATGATTGGTAAAATGATAGATTATTATGCAGCTTGCGGAAAACACATCAGGCGGGAACCTAAGCTTGCCAATATGAAAGTAATAGGACATGCTTCTGCATGGCCTGCTTTTGAAAAAAACAATTTTTCTGTTTGGGAAACCAGAATGAAACGCTTTATTGACGTAGCCGGTAAATATATGGATGGTATATCTGTTCATTTGTATGATGGTAGTAATGTTGTAGAGGAGCCGGCTTTAAGATCGGGTAGTAATTCGGAAGCAATACTGGATATTATTGAATCGTACACTCATATTACTTTGGGTAAGGTTTTACCTTTTGCTATATCCGAATATGGTGGTATTGCATCTGATGAGAACGGATATGATGATATTATCAGTTCAAGAACAATGTCAACTTTCAATCATATTATTTTTAATTTACTGGACCGTGAAGATAATCTTCTTATTTCGATTCCATTTGCTTGTGGTAAATCGCCGTGGCAAATGACGGCCGAAAATAATTTTACGCCATATGGCCCCGCTTCGTTTATTCCTGCAAGACCTGTTACTCAGGTTGATGTTGATAATAATTTTAAAGATGTTCCTTGGAAGAGAACCCCAAAGGAGAATTTCTACAAACTTTGGAAAGGTGTTCAGGGTGAACGCATTGATATAACTTCTGATAATCCTGATATTCAGGTAAATGCGTTTAAGGATGCAGGTACATTATACATTGCCATGGATAATCTTGACAACGAAGCTCATACTGTAAATTTAAAGAATGGTTATAAGTGGGAAGGAGTGCAGGGTAGTGTAACTGTGCGTAAACTTAAAATATCGCTCTCTTCTCCGGTTGAGTATTCAGAAACTTCATATCCCGGAATTCCGGAAAGTATTGTTGTCAGACCAGATGAGGCTGTAGTTGTTGTTGCTACAGTAAACAGTAGTTATACAAACAAGATAGTTCGTAAGAAGTATTATACAGATACATATTTAAGACCAATAATAGCTAACGGTAATATAAGTTTTAATTTTTCAGGTGTTGAAAGCGGTGTTGGTAGAGCGACTTTAAGAATGACTCTCGGACGTAATCCGAATGCATCAAAGAAACCTGTTGTTAAGGTTAATAATACGGATGTTGTAATGCCTGTAAACTGGGAAGGTGAGAGCCAGAGTACGAGAGAGGATTTCTTTGGTATGATAGAGATTCCGTTTGATATGCAATTGCTTAATAATGGAGATAATACAGTCTCTGTTACGTTCCCTGACGGTGGAGGATATGTGGCTTCAATGATACTTCAGACTGAAAAATATGCTGTAACAGATATTATTAATGGAGGTTTTGAAAATAATCTAACAAACTGGATTCCTTTAAATTATTCGGGTAATATTTCTATTGATAATATTGTTAAACAAGAAGCCAAACAGTCTTTGAAAATTTCTGGACGTTCCGGAGTGTTTCAGTCAGTAAGTACAGAGAAAGGTGTAAAATATGAATTGAACGCTTATTTCAAAACTTTGAACGACAGTAAATTATATGTCCTTCTAAAAGATATGGAAGGTGGTATTATTGCTGAAAAAGAGTTCGAAAATAACAGACGATTTGACGGATTGTCAGTTCAGTTTAATGCGCCGGGAAATGAAGTTATGTGCGCTTTCATGTCAAGAAATGAAAATGACTGTATCTGGATTGATAATGTAAAGCTATCGGTAAAATAGTATATTGTATAACTTAAAGTATATGTAATTATGAAATATAAATATAATATTTACGCTATTTTTCTTTCACTGTTTTTTTCAATTATTTGCGGTTGCAAAGACGAGGTTGATGTGAATGGTGATTTTGAAGTTGAAATTTTCGAGAATACGCAGTTAAAAGAAGCCTTGACTAAGAAAGGATATTCTTTTGATGAGAACGGTCAGTTGATATGTAATAAGATGGTTCTTGATACGAAAGAACTTGATTTAAGCAACTGTAATCTTGTTTCGCTTGAAGGCTTGAATTTATTTACAGCGCTCGAATCGTTAAATGTAGATGATAATGAGTTTTTTGAAACTTTTAATTTTGAACATTTGCCTAAATCTCTTAAAAGTATTTCATTAAAAGGTAATGACAATATCACTTATTATAAGTCATTAATGGACGAAACAAATTCAAAAGTTGTACGAAATAAGTTGGAATTACTAAGATTACCTGCATCTGCAAAATGGAATACAAATGAGATTCCTGCTTTTGCCAGAAATGCTGCCGAGGTTACTAAAGTTGAATTATTTGACGAATCCGGTAATTTTTCAGAATATACATTTCTTCGTGAAATACCCGATGCTAAGCTTCAGTCTCTTTTAAAGAATCTTTATCCGTCTGTATTCGATAAGGCTTCGGGTAAAATTAATCTTAATTTCGTTATGACTGAATCGGCCGATTTGGTTATAAATGAGGAAATAGAAAATCTCGAAGGTGTGGAATATATAATAGGACGTAATGACTTTAAAGGTAATGTTTCATTAAAAGGTGTTTCTAATAAAAAATACGGTATGGATTATGTAGCTTTATCGTCAGGAGTAAAGAGCCTTAATATTGTCAATATAAATACTCCCCTGTCTCTTATACACA
>NZ_DXVR01000048.1:10486-19998 GCF_019417265.1 Bacteroides sp. | reverse complement strand
AAACATTCCGTTTATCACATGACCGCTTCCTTTGTATAGACGATGATGTGTATCATATAGGAGCATCCATAAAGGACTTGGGCAAGAAGTGGTTTGGTTTCTCCAAGATGGAGATACTTACACCAGACGAATTGGAGGAAAGAATCAACAGGGAATAAGAAAAAATCAGAGCTCTCTATTGAGTATGGAAGAACTTTTCAGATATTATTTGGGGAATATTATTATTCTTCGTATCGGTACAGGCTTACGCTATCTATGGCTACGCTTTGTAAGGCATCGCAAGATTTCTTACCGAACCCTTTATGAAGGTAGTAAATCGAAAAAAAAAGCAACAGAATTATCTAATTTTGAAAATGAAATGTCAAATCGGGCATGGGGATGTGGCTTTATTCTTTTTGTGATATTCTTAATTATATTTTTACGCAGATTTTTATAATAGACATACAGAAAATAATGATTATGCAACAGACATTGTTTATCGTAATACTTGTCGTTGTCATTGCTTTCGTTTTGGCGTACAGGTGGAAGAAAAAGGCAGAAAACAAAATGGACAATATGAGCCTTAATTATAAAAGCAAGCAGCAAATATTCTTTCTAACGAAAGCTGATATAGTCAAGATGATGTCTATGGTTGAAATAAGAATTCCAATAGAATATACCCTGATGGGGGCATTTAAACAGGAGGCGATAAGAAGAGAAAACACCATATCAAATTTTTCTAAACTTGGTCATACAGGCTATGCCAATTGGATTTCTTTGGATAATAGATACATGGTGCTCCCCTTAAATAATGAGGTGAAGTATAGAATTGTGAAACAAAGAAATGGCTCTTTTCATTACATCGTAGATCTTGCATCTAATCCCACAGGTGTTGAGTTAAGTACTGGAGGAATATACGACAATGCAGAAAATGTTTTAATAGCAGGTCGTGTTGCTGTCTTTACTGATAGCTCAATCGAAGCCATGCAAATCTATAAAGAAATATTGAGAGCTATGAATAAATGTTTTACCAGGAAAAATAATATCTTTGTATCTCAAGAGGTGTTATCTTTATTGAAAGATGGATGGCGATTAACATGTAATTATAATGCGCCTTGTGAAAATGATTTCAAATAGTATATGTTGCAAATTTCAACTTTGCTATAAATAAACTTCGGAAGGAGAAATATGAATTCACTATGTTTATGTGTAAAAGAATAAAATTTTGGCTTTGCAAACTTCTCTATTCCCATAGAAAAAAGTCTTGTTGCATTTCCTTTTCATCAAAAGGTTTCAAGGTGATAACTCTCTATCGGATTTTTGAGGGATGCCAAGTAGAAGATAAACCAATTATCTTTCTTCCTGCTACAGCATCCGAGGAAGAATTGGCCAATGCGATATTTTTCTGTTTGGGTAAAAGTAGTATGGTCATACGAACTTCAATAAATTCCACATCCGCTTATCTGAAGTTTATTAAAGAACGTTCGTTGAAAAGTTACTATCAACAATCCGTGGCTTGCATAGTAAAGTTGAATGTTCAAACAGGCATAATTCATTTAGAACTTTGGCAACAAGCTGATGATGGTAGAGGAATGACTCCTTGTCATGAACAGAGCCTTATGGCATTTGATGTAAAAGGCAATAGTCAACTTCTCGCCAAGTATGTCATGGAAATCTTAAGTGAAAGATTAGCTTTGAAAAAGGATAAGGTAACTATGGAATAAATAATAAGAATTGTAGCATGAGAATAAACAAATGAAACAGATTAAATTAGCTTTTGTACTTTTAACAATAATGATAGTTCTTGGTAATTGTACCTTTGAAAACCGTACAACTACCACTAAGATGTGTCTCGAAGATTTGGACATGAATGTTCAAGACACACTGAGAAATCTGCCTGTTGATTCTTTTGGCTGTCATCCTGATTTGATAGACTTAACAGGACATTATAAATTGACAATAAAAGAAATTGGTCCGTGGTGCTATGCGCAAAAACTAACAAACATAGAAACAGGAAAGTTTTATTGGTTCGATTATAGTACTCCACGACCTATTATTGTTACAGCCGAAGAAATCATATTCCCTATGGAATATAATATAGTAAATAGAGGGGTAGAATCAACAGACACGTTTAACATCATAGATAATCAATTAGAGCCATAACCGTAATGCACCTGCTTGGAATTTAGCTCTTTTAGTTACCTTGTTTCTTGTTACTATTAATTCAAGTAATTATGAACATAGGTACACATTTTAGCGGACAACCGATGTATGGGCAGCTAATAGATTTGCTCAGCAAGAGATACTCCATTCGGGATGTAGCAAAGTTGAGTGGTAAGAGTGTGAGTACGGTGCAACGAGTTAAGCAATTACTAACAGTACAATCACCGCAATAATACTATTGATTTTACGTTCTTTTCAAAGAAAGGGGTTGTGCAATAGTGGCTTAAAGGCTAAAAGCATTACCTTTGAATGCAATAATAAGTAACAACACGTTTAAGGTCACAATTTGTGATCTCAAAAATAAAGATAGAAATATGGCGGATAATATAGAACATCAAGATAAAGGAGAACTGGTCGCAAATTGTGACCAGTTACAAAATGATGAAGTCGTAGTTACCACTCCTGTAGAAAGTCGAATAATGTCTATTCGTGGAAAGCAGATTATGATAGACAGAGACTTGGCTGAACTTTATGGAGTGGAAACCAGGGTGTTAAATCAAACTGTAAAACGTAATATGGAGAGATTTCCTGAACGTTTTCGTTTTCAACTGACTAAGGAAGAAATGAATGAACTGGTCACAAATTGTGATCGGTTCAATAGTTTGAAGCACTCAACAGTTCGTTGAATATGTAGGAGCTGATATTTGCCCCATTTATCAGTGTTGTAAAGATAAAGGTAAAAAACATTGTGGTAACTGTCCCAAACTGCCTTGTGAGAAATTCATGAAAGATCCGAACTTTTCCGAAGAAGAGAACGAGGTCAATTTGAAAAAGATGATTAAAAATTTAAAATACGCACTATGAGAGAAATAAATCCCAAAGAAACCACCCGTGCATATGCATTTGAGCTTTGGATGAAAGCCCCGATGCCAATGGTTACGTTTTTCAAGATTTTGGATGTCAGTCGTCTTGTTAAAATCAGCAAAAAGTCAGGTATGAAATTCAATATGCTGATGTGCTGGTGCATCGGCAAAGCGGCAAGCAGTATCAAGGAATTTTATATGCTGCCTGTCGGAGACAAATTGATGCAATATGATGCTATTGCGGTTAATACCATTGTTATGAATAAGGACAATGAGGTCAGTTCATGTGATGTGCCGTTTTCTGATGATTTGCAGCTATTCAATGAAGATTATCTGAAATTGACAACGGAAGTAGTCCGAAGCTGTGAGAACCACGATTTGACAGAAAGTATGGTAATAGGGACTTCCGCACTGGCCCAATATGAAATTGACGGTGCGGTAGGTATGTACAGCGGTATCTTCAACAATCCGTTTATGATATGGGGCAAGTACCATAAAGGTTTCTTCAGAACGACACTAACGGTTTCATTCCAATTCCACCACACTCAAATGGACGGGGCACATGCTGCAAAGTTTCTGGATCGCTTGCAGCAGGAAATCAATAAATTACTTGTGTAGCGATGAATATGGAAACACAAAGATTGATACTTCGTTCCTGGGCAGAAAACGATGCAGAGTCTCTTTATAATTATGCCAAAGTTCCTGCTATCGGCCCTATTGCAGGATGGCCTCCTCATACATCTGTGGAAAACAAAAACAAAAAATATACAGGAAAAATTAGACAAAAATCCGGATTATATAAAATCGAACACTTGCAGGAGATTCAAAAAAGGAAGTTTATGGAAGTAAAAAACATTTGCATTGGACTATACGTTAGGAATTGCATTCATTGAATACATTATCATATACTACAGTGTTTAGATTCACAAAAGGAAATCAATAATGGCAAAGAAATTTGAAATACGAAACAGTACGGCAGAGTTCCTGACTTTCGTGGCAGAAGGTAAGGAGCAAGGCATACAAGTGCTATATAAAGATGAAACAGTGTGGGCTACGCAAAAGGCCATGGCCGTGCTTTTTGATTGTTCCGCTGACAACATCGGTTTGCATCTGAAGAACATATATGATACGAATGAATTGAACAAGGAGGCAACTACCGAGAAAATCTCGGTAGTTCAACAGGAAGGTGCGAGAGAGGTTCGACGCAACACGTTGTTCTATAACCTCGATGCCATCATCTCCGTGGGCTATCGTGTCAACTCCATCCGTGCCACTCAGTTCCGCCAATGGTGTACCTATGTTATCCGGCAGTTCTCGCTTCGGGGCTATATCATAGACAAGAAGCGTATGGAGAATGGCTCGTTCATAGGTGAGGACTATTTTGAGCATTTGTTAGCAGAAATACGTGAGATTAGATTGAGTGAACGAAAATTTTACCAAAAGCTCACAGATATATATGCTACAGCTGTTGACTACAATAAGGATGCACCTACCACACGTCTGTTTTATAAAAAAGTTCAGAATAAGATGCATTATGCAGTGCATGGGCATACCGCAGCTGAACTTATTGTTGAAAGAGCCAATGCAGAGAAAGAACACATGGGATTGACTACTTGGGAAAATGCACCTGATGGTAAAATCGTCAAACCCGATGTAAGTATCGCCAAAAACTATCTAAAACAAGTGGAACTTGAAGATATGGGAAAACTTGTCAACTCTGTACTTGATTTAGCTGAACGTATGGCAAATCGACATATACCAATGACAATGGAAGATTGGGCTAAACGTATTGATATTATTCTTGAAGCTGGAGGTGATGCCGTATTACATGATGCAGGAAAGGTTTCTGCTGAATTTGCCAAAAGTTTCGCAGAATCAGAATTTGAAAAGTATCGTGTGATACAAGACAAATTATTCAACTCTGATTTTGATAAATTCAATTCTTTACCATTTGATGATATTAAGAATTGACAGTCCAAAGCGGGGGATGAGGTGACTTCTAATCACCCATCCTCAGCTTACTTGTCTATATAGGATGCGACAAGATAAACAATTGAAATGACTGTATAAAGGAAACACGGCAAGAATATCCAAAGCAAAGTCTTTACCCAACTATTTGACAACCACACACCTTCATTCCTTGACATCATATTAGACATATCATAGAAATGGCGAGTGAGGATTTCCTTATTAGCCTTTCGGTGGTCTTCAAGAAGTTTGGACTCATCCTCAATGAGTTTCTTCCTGTTGTTGATTGCCTGTTCCATATCGGCATCATCAACCTTAGCTTTGACAGTTATGTCTTTTACTTTGCCGATGTAGGCTTCAATAGCTTTGGTGACAGTATTCGCTTTATTTGAGGCTTCACTCAATTTGTCTTTTGCTTCATGCATGGAAGCAGTGGCCATTTCAACGCCACTTTTTGCCAAAGTCAAGCTATTGCCAGCATCCTTGTAGGCTTGAAGCTGTTGGTCAAACTTGTCCGATGCCTTGTCTGTTTCGATATTCTTGTCAATCGTATTCTCGAAAGAGCCGAAATTCATATCTGAGATTTTACTTTTACCTATTGGCATAGTTTCAATGCTGTTGGTTGAACATTCGGTTATCTGCCATATCCTTGCTTCTTACGAGGTCTGCACAGACGATTAGCCATTATAGCGTAACGATGCGCCCATGACAGTTCATCCTCGTCCTTGTCTCGTCCCCAACCAGAGGTTGCGCCACCTCCGCCACCGCCAGACTGGGCGGCAATGGTTGTGGCAGCATCAATGTATTCAGCAAAGAGAAGAATGGCGGTCTTCTGCACGTCGCCAATCTTGGCAAACACATTGTCGGCATCCAAAGCTATATTCTTGTCGATGACATCCAGACAATTCTGAGGAATATCAACAGGATAATGATGAAACTCGTCCGTATAAAAGTCGAAGTGACGTATCTTTGGAGAGTTGTCCGCAGTAGGCATGGGTTTGGGTACAGTCATAATCTTTGGCTATTGGGTATTCTTTGTTGGAGTTGAAACTGGTTTCTCCAATTCTTGATGATGCAGCTTTGCCCAAGTACCTTCAATCTTTGAGGGCATCAGACAACGACCTCTGCCAAGTTCCGAGGACTTATAAATGGAGTTACCTCGCTTGATGGCATAGCCACGCACTTTTCCTTTATTGTCGGATTGCAGTTTGACATCATATCCCATTTGTGTGAGGCATTTTGTGTATAGTCCCCAATCAAAGTACGGCATCTTGGCCAAAACGGAAAGACAATCATTGGTTATCGCTTCCTTATTTTGGCGGCTAACCTCTTGTGCATCTTTCCAACCACGCTGTTGTCCAACCTTGGCGGCAGCAGCCATCGCTCGCTCATAGATATAATGGGCATCATTCACGTTGCCCCTCATGTCTATGCGGTTCGCATCAATGTGAAGGTGCATAATGCCACTCTTGCTGTCACGATGGAGCGCAACTACATATTGGCTGTCTTTGAGGTTGGTTGCCTTTGCACTCTTGCGCTTCGACTTGGCTGAAAGGTCAACAGCATCAAACGCACGGATAAAGTCATCCGCCAACCTCTGCCAGTCCTCCATCGTCCAACCTTGCGTTTCCTCCGAGGTTGGGGAAACCTCAATGCGTATCATGTTACGTTTGAGCGGACGATAACGGTTCAACCTGTCCTCAAACTTCTTCTGCAAGGCAAGTATTCTCGCCCACATTGCCGTTGGGAAAATATCATCGGGCAAGAGATTGGTCTTAACAATCTCTGCCTTGTCCTTATCCACTGAGTAACGTATAGCATTTGCGCCATGACTTATTACTTTTGCTTTTGCTATCATATATGTCGTATGTTCTATTGTGTTAAGTATTTCTCTATCTCAATCATGCGGTTCAATATTACCTCTGCACTTGTTCTCCATCGTTTCATGAAGATTTCGCTGCGGAGAATGTTCTCACGTTCCGTAAGCGGACGACCTTTGAGGAAGCCGAACAATTTCTGTATATCGCCCCTGGCATCCGATAGGCTGTTCAAAGCCTCCATTTCTTTGTCTGTCAAGCGTTGTTTGGGATATTTTCCCTCCAACCGCTTGCGTGCGTATGCGCTTGTGGTCAGTCCGCAAAGAGCAGCATATTCCGCTATCTCCTTATGGAGTTGCGGTGTCAGCCTTACTATCAGGCGGCTCGTGTATTTCGGTGCCTCCTTTTCTATAATTTTCTTATTCATACCAAGTATTGGTTCTATAAAAGTGTGCAACCCAATGCGAGCTTGCGAGCGTTCAAGAAGTCCATTGGCATACGGACAAATGAAGTGCATTTGTATGACATTGGTATTTCTTGCATAGCACTGCTATCAGAGTTTACGCACAAGCACGCTACGCACTGTGGTTGCACATGTTCACAGACTTATAGTATAACGGTTCTCAAATTACCCAAGCAACAGCAATTGTGGAGCGTCCTCCGCTTCCATCTGTTGTTTGAAGAATTGCCTTCTGGCTTCTGCCTCCAGTTCCATGTCAGAGACGCTTGGCGCTGGAATATCTTCCTCCTCGCCATTATCGCCATTTCCAGAAGTTAGGGAAGAAAAGGAACTGTTGGCAAGTTGTGTTGGAGAAGTACCGCCATTCTTGATGGGTGGATCCTCCTTGTTAGGGAATGCGGTTGTGGATTCCCCAACCTCATTTGAGGTTTCAATCTGTCGTGTCACCATCTGAATGAGTTGATAAAGGCATGAAAGGCGATTGATGCCAGCCGTGCCACCCATCAGATAGTTCACTTGTTCGTTACTCAGGATAATGCTGTTGAAAATATTACTGTTCATCGTTGTATGATATTAGTTGTGTAAATGTTTTGTTACTGTCATGCGGAAAATCTCTGCCGTAAAAAGAGAAACTATCGCCTCATGCCGAAGCCTCTTTCTGGCATATAAAACTCCTTGTCGTATGCGATATGGTCAAGCACATGTTGCAGTCGGTCAAGTTGGGGACTGTCAAGCACTTGTATGGCATTGATGGTAATTTTATGTGATGCTATTCTTTGATGCTCACAGTTTCTTTCCGACATGGTTCCGTCACCGTCAGCATAGACCGAATGAAGATAGGTATTGACGGATTCCGTCTGTTCCTTGCTTGGGTAAGCAGCAGGAAAGCGGTCGGAAATGTAGTCTACCATATTGCTGACCGCATTAGCCAACAGAGGGTCACGTTTTTGCAGACTGTTTACAAGTTCATCTTTCGTCATGATGCTATGGTCTATTGTTCATTTCATTCAGACGGTTTGCAGCCTCCAGTCTTATCTCCTCCTCCGACATGGCTCTTGCTCCACGCACCCAGTCAAGCAAGGCTTTCTTCTCAAAGAAGATGAGCTTGCCAGCAGGCTTGAAGTACGGCAACTGGTTAAGATGCATCATCTTGTAGAGCGTGCTCTTGGCAATGCCGAGAAAGGCGGAAGCCTCTTCAAGGTTCAACACTTCCTTTGTCATATAGCAAAGGTTCTCCAACTTGTTCACTCTCGACTGAAGCTCCACTATCTTGCGCTCATGGTCGAGGTTCATCTTTAATGCGTTCTTTTCTGTCATAAATCTGATATTTTGTTTATTTCGTTATCGATTTCGGCTGCAAAGGTATATTGTTGACAATGATATTCAAGTAGCCGTTATAGTTTATTAAAAGTGCTGATTTTCAATTCTTTGGTTCTATTTTACCATGCTGCAATGTGGTAGATTGGTCGGACACTCACTTGAAATTCAGCATCTTCAAATGTCTATCGTTCAAACATTCCCAAAACCAAGGATTGGACAATAAGGGTGGCAAATCTTTGGTTCTATTGCCAGTTCTCGTTTTTGAAAATGTCCAACAGAGTGCAAAACAAAATTTAACACCCAATTTTCGCAAACCAAGCCGTTTGAGGTCAAAACCGTTTGCAATAACCACATTTGGGGTACAATGGTAGGAAAATGAGTTGTGAATGAGAGAAATAGGGATTTCCCCTCGTTTTTCAAGGGACAAATTTGTACCTTTGCAAACGAAACAGAGGTATTCCACAAGGGATATTTCGGGCGAAGTGTTCTTGACTTTATTTTTCCGTGGTTTTGTCCCGTTTTTGTCCCTCGCTGATTTTGTATCACGAGACAAGAATTTATAAATGACTGATTTACAGCGACTAAAATCGTGTTTTGGAGAATTGGTAACGGCAACCACCAGAATTGACCATAAATCAACAGGCAAGCCTTGCGAGTTATATTGTTAACCGGGCGTTCAGTGGCCGTTCAGTGCGTGTTCACTGAACGGCTAATGAACTGTCCTTTCCTGATTTGGGTTGACTGCTATCATATCATTACCACTGATTCATGTTGATTCGATTAAAAATGTGGCAGGTTTACCTTCTGTACTTTGTTAATAAAACAGGACAATTAATTTATCTCCACAAAGGCTCTATTTGCCAATTATGAGGAAAGCCTAATAAATGGGTTCTTACTGATGGGTATTTCGATAAAAGCTGCTTGAAATCTGCAACAAAAGTG
>NZ_DXVR01000048.1:4281-10476 GCF_019417265.1 Bacteroides sp. | reverse complement strand
TGGCATACGCATAGGCATCATTGGCTTGACAGGAAAGACCCGATTTGACAGTCTCGAATGATGGGCGCAACAATTACGAAGTACGGCAAGACATTCCAGCCGGCTTCTTAAAAATTTGTGATGATTCAATCCAAACTCTCTCGCTACAGCATGTTTCGCTGAAGCATCCGAAAAATTAGAATAGAGTTTTGAAAGTGTACCCATTGAAATAACTTCTAATGTCTTCCATACAGGAGGCAGATCGGGTTCACTATATTTACGAAAATGCTCGGTTATAAAATCATCGTGCGAGCGAGAAACCTCTTTATGAATGACAGCTGAATTCACCGCGAAACGATCTTCATTGGTGGCACAACTTTCGTCCATAAACCAAAATGCACCAAAATCTATGGCAAAGTGCTTGATTATTTTTGTGCGGACAGAAACTTCAATCGTTTGGATGGCAGTAAACAGTAAAGCCCTAAGTTGTTTATCAAAAAAATAAAGGTCTATAACATCGGAAAAGCTACTACCGTCCTTGAATTGATGTGTGAAACGGTCTATTTCAAGATGTCGCCAATAACCGGCAATACGGAAATAACTGATGGTGTCAAGAACTTCAATAGCTTGCTTAACATCATCAATAAGCAAACCCCTCTCTTTGAGAATGTCAATTTGCTGCTCTGTCGTTATGGCTTGCTGCGTGTATTTAACTCCCATAAATAAAAATGTCCCGCTGGGTACGCTAATCTTACGGGAAGCGAGCGGGATTTGTTGATGCAAAGGTAATCTATTGTTTTTAAATTACCAATAGAATGGCAGAAAATAACCAGACTTTTTTACTTTTCATTCTTCTTTTTCAAATGCTTTCGCTACTTTTGTAAATCATTTCCAGACATTTCAGACTGTGTTTAAATGCCGTTTAAATGGTATTTAAATACTGCATAAAACTATATCAGAAATTAGAGTGGAGAAACAATATTATTGTTTAGAATTTACTTCCGGCACCACCGCCTCCGAAGCTGCCTCCTCCGAAACTTCCGCCTCCGAAGCCACCGCCTCCGAATCCGCCACGGCCGAAGCCTCCACCCATGAAGATTCCTCCACCGAACGATCCGCTTCGTCTGCCGTGGTGATGATTGTTCTCATCGTCTACGCGCTGTTCCTTACGCACGCAGTGACCACAGTTTGAACAGCATGACACTATTTCTTCAATATGGTATGTAGGGTATTGGGCTATGGTACGTCTGGAGATGACTTTCATGGTCTGCTTATGGCATTGCGGACAGCGTCTTTGCCGTCTGACATTAAGCCAAAGATAGAACATGGTGAAACCTATAACGCTGAAAAGCAAAATGAACAGTACTCCGGAATCTCCTCCTGAACCTGAGCGTGGACTGTCGGGTGTTCCGCTTTCTCCGGCAAGATATCCTCTGACGGCTTTTATGCCGGCAAGCATACCTGCATCCCAGTTGCCTTGCGAGAAGGCTTTGTTCATGTATCTCACCTGTATCTTCTTGCAGACGGCATCCGGCAATACACCTTCGAGGCCGTAGCCGGTGGCAAACTGGATGCATCGTTCTCCTGTCACGAGGAGTATAACCAGTCCGTTATCCTTTTCTTTCCGGCCTACACCGTTTTCCTGACCTAAGCGATATGCGAAATCGAAACAGTCGCCTCCTTCAATCTGCTCTACTGCAACCACAAGAACCTGTATCCCTGTTTTTTGTTCAAGTGAAAACAGTGTGGTGTCTATGGCAGCGACAGTTGCGGCAGAAAGAATATTGTCAGGATTGCTGACGTAGCGTGTGCGGTCCATAAGATGCACCATAGGGACATCCTTTACCTTATATTCTTTGGCTGTTACCGACATGCAGCAGCACAGGGCGAGCACTATTGCTATGAAACTTAGTTTTCTCATAGACTGTGAATCAGAATTTTACTTCCGGTGCTTTTTCAGAGCCTTCTGCTGCTTCAAAGTAAGGACGTTTCTCGAAGCCGAAGAGTCCTGCTATGATGTTTTTAGGGAAACGGCGGATTGTTGTGTTGTAACTCTTGGCTGTTTCGTTGAATTTTCTGCGTTCCACACTGATTCTGTTTTCTGTACCTTCAAGCTGAGCCTGCAAAGCCTGGAAGTTTTCGTTGGCTTTAAGGTCAGGATAGTTTTCTGTAATGGCAAGCAGTCTGCCGAGAGCTGCACCTATCTCGCCCTGTGCCTTCTGGTATGCCTGAAGTTTCTCAGGAGTAAGGTCGTCAATGCTGATTGTTGCCTGAGTAGCTTTCGATCTTGCCGAAACAACGGCATCGAGAGTTTCCTTTTCGTGTGCGGCATATCCCTTTACAGTGTTTACGAGGTTGGGGATAAGGTCAGCGCGACGCTGATACTGGTTCTCTACGTTGCTCCATGCTGTACTTACCGATTCGTCTTGAGTTACAAGCGAGTTGTAGGATGAAATACTGTAAATTACTAAAATTGCTATTACTGCTATAACAATGATGATTGTCCAGGTTTTCTTCATAATTACTTTTGGTTTATAAATATTAAATTGAAATTCAGCACAAACATACTGAAAATATCCGGTACATAAGTAGGTGAGTTTATAAGTTTTTGTGTTTTTTGCCTGAAAAGATGTCTTTTATTCTTCTGTATATTTTCACTCCGGTCATGATTCCGTCGTATGCAGCCAATCCGGTGTTGAAATGGTGCATCATCAAGTCCATCTTGTTTTTTGTTTCCGGTGGAGAGAACAGGTTTTGTGTAAGCTCGTGTATTCTCTGTTTTGACTGTCTGAGCTCATCCTTTTTTCTGTTCTTTCTTTCCGATATAATCTGTATGCTGTATTTGGTGATATCGTTCATGATACATTATTGTTTAGGGTTGTTCTCTTCTTTGTCTTTATCCTCGAGGAATAGTCTTGCAAGGAAATTCACCATAGGCTGGAAAATAATCTTTTGTCTGAATATGTATATTGCAATTCCCAAGAGCAATATGCATCCGCCTATGATGGCATAGCTGGCAATGATATTGTTTACAAAAGAATCTATCGTGTAGACTAACATGAAGGAGAAATAAAACAATGCCGTCATTCCCAACACGATGAGGACACATATCAGGATGAGGGTTGATATCAGTATGGTGAGTTTCTCTACCAGGTCGAGTTTGATGTATTGACCCTGAAGCTCTATGTATTTCTTTATTTCCTTGAACAGGGCTTCCAGATTGTCAATGCTTTTGTCGTTGGCAAACATAACTTCTATGGTTTTGTCATTAATAAAAAAGGGAAATTTAAAAGGAAGTTCCGTCAGTCGCATTTCGCGTGAGCGGCTTTTCCTTTTAAAATCCCTAATGTACTTTCTTAAAATCTTGATTTTACAGAACTGTGGTTCTGCGTGAATGTCTTTTTATTCGGCATCTTTTACTTCTGCTGCAATCTGGTCAACTAAATCTTCCATTTCGGCACGGTTCAGTCTGATTCCTTTTTGGCGTAGGATTTCAGCAATTTTTCTACGAGTGTCTTCGCCTTTCTCCGGAGCGAATAAGATTCCGGCTGCTGCACCAAGAGCTACACCGCCCAAGAATGCTGCTACAATGTTTAATGCTTTCATGATAATAATGTTTTATCAGTGTGTATTATTACTTCTTTTGGTTTGCTTTCCACAAATCTAATAAAAAAGATTGTAATTTGTCTGCTTTTGTCCGTGAAATAATATCAATTTATTTAGTTGAATGTATAATTAACTGTTTTTAACAGTATGGAAATGTTTATATTACTACTTTTGCCATGAAAAACTAAGTAGGCAGATTATTAAAACAAATAAATGTAAGGCAAAATGAAAAAATTATTCGTCTTAGGAATGGGATTATGCCTCGTTTTGGCATTCTCTTCTTGCAAATCAAGTGAAAGTGCGTATAAGAAAGCTTATGAGAAAGCTAAACAAAATGAATTGGCTGAGGCTGCTGAGCAGAAAGAAACTGTAGTTGAAACTGCACCTGTAGTAGAGGCTGCTCCGGTTGCTACTCCTGCACCTGTTGCTCCGGCACCTGTGCGTGAGGAAAAAGTGGAGCTTGTTTCAGGCGATGGACTTAAAGCTTTCAGCGTAGTGTGCGGTAGTTTCGGTGTTAAGGCTAATGCTGACGGATTGAAATCTACACTTGACGGTCAAGGATATAATGCTAAAGTGGTATATAACGCTGAACGCAATATGTATCGTGTGATTGTATCTTCTTTTGACACAAGAGAAGAAGCTGCGGCAGCCAGAGATGCTTTCAAGGCTAAATATCCTAACCGTGAGGATTTTCAGGGTTCCTGGTTGTTGTATAGAATATATTAAAATAGCAGAAAGTTTGGAATAGATATTCTATTTGTAAGCGATGGCGGTAAGCTGTCGCTTTTTTTATTACCTTTGCAAAATATAATTTAGCATAAACGAGTTATGAAAAATAGGTATTATGTTTGTCTTATAGGATTTTTGCTTGCAGTATCAGCTGTGGCGCAGGAAAAGTTTGAACTTTTCAAATATGGTGACATGGATCAATGGGTTACCAGAAGGATAGAAGAGTCTGCTATTATCGGTGGAAACGTGAAGCACCTGTATGAGTTAGGCCCGGAAATGGAGCTTGACGGAAACAATCCGTATGTAAATCAGGGTGGCTCGCCATGGGGAAACTCAAACGTAATGGCAAAGGTTGTAGGAATAGTGAAGACCAATACGAGTGTCTATCCTGAGAAAAGATGGTATGGAAAATGTGCCCGTCTGGAAACTCATATTGAAAGTGTCAAGGTTTTGGGACTTGTAAATATAACTGTGCTTGCCTCAGGGTCGTTGTATCTTGGAGATATGAAGGAGCCTATCACGGGAACAAAGGACGGAGAAAAGGCCTTGAACTGTGGAGTGCCTTTTACTAAAAGACCGAAAGCAATACGCTATGACTATAAGGTGAAAATGTCTGACCAGAAGGACAGAATCCGTCTTACAGGATTTAGCAAGAAGTCAGTGGTAAAGGGTAAAGATGCGGCCATAATGGTTTGTTATCTTCAGAAAAGAACAGAAGACGCAGAGGGCAATATCATAGCCAAAAGGGTAGGGACGGCTGCTGTGAAATATACGTCATCTACTGACTGGAATAATGCTGCCACATATGAGATTATGTATGGTGACATAACCGGAAGCAGTAATTATGTGCCGGAGCTGATGGCTTTGGGAACCGGAGGTTATCACGCCCGAAACAGCAAGGGAAAAAGCGTGATGATAAAGGAAACCGGATGGGCGGATAAGGATGAAAAACCTACACATATTCTTGTACAGTTCACTTCAAGCATCGGTGGCGCATTTGTCGGCTCGCCGGGAAATACTCTTTGGATTGACAATGTCGGATTGGTGTATTAATCGGGCGGTAGGATTTTTTAAGTCTTATATATAATGTGCTAATAAAATTAATTCGTAAATTTGCTGCCACTTATGAGTAGAATTTTAGCTATAGATTATGGAAGGAAGCGTACGGGGCTTGCTGTGACGGATCCGATGCAGATTATTGCAAGCGGTCTTACTACAGTGGCTACGCACGAACTTGTAGACTTCATACAGAAGTATGTCTGTCAGGAAAAGGTGGAGCGGATAATCATAGGTCATCCTAAACAGATGAACTACGAAGACTCGGAGAATATGAAGAATATTATCCCGTTTATGAACAGACTTAAAAAGTTGCTTCCGGAAATACCTGTGGAACTGGTAGATGAAAGGTTTACCTCAGTGCTTGCACACCAGGCGATGCTTGCCGGAGGGCTTAAGAAAAAGGACAGGCAGAACAAGGCGCTGGTGGACGAAATAAGTGCTACTATAATTCTGCAGTCTTATCTCGAATCAAAGAAATATTAAAAACAGAATAAACAATTAGAAATATGATTTTACCGATTTATGTGTATGGCCAGCCTGTATTGCGTAAGGTGGCTGAAGATATAACTCCTGATTATCCGAACCTGAAAGAACTTATCACAAATATGTTCGAAACAATGGACCGTGCTGATGGCGTAGGTCTGGCAGCACCTCAGATAGGATTGCCTATCCGTGTGGTTGTGGTTAATCTTGATGTACTGTCTGACGAAATGCCTGAATTCAAGGATTTCCGCAAGGCATATATCAATGCGCATATTGTTGAAACAGGCGAGGAATTGGTTTCAATGGAAGAAGGTTGCCTGAGCTTGCCGGGTGTGCATG
>NZ_DXVR01000048.1:0-4271 GCF_019417265.1 Bacteroides sp. | reverse complement strand
GTGTGCATGAGAGTGTTAAACGTCCGGACAAGATACATGTGACTTATCTTGATGAAGATATGAATCCGCATGACGAGTGGGTGGAAGGATATCTGGCAAGGGTTATGCAGCACGAGTTTGACCATCTGGACGGAACAATGTTCATCGATCACCTTTCTCCACTGAGAAAACAGATGATTAAGGGAAAACTGAACAAAATGGTTGAAGGAAAAGCCCGTTGTGCTTACAAGGTGAAGACTGTAAAATGATAAAAAAGCTTCTATACATATTATATATAGGCTTGATGATGTCTGTGGCAGCCCTGTCGCAAATTAATACCGACAGGGTTATGACCATAGGTAAGAATGCTCTTTATTTTGAGGATTATGTATTGTCTATACAATATTTTAATCAGGTTATAAATGCAAAACCGTATCTGGCTGAGCCTTTTTTTTATAGAGGATTGGCGAAAATAAACCTTGACGATTTTCAGGGAGCTGAGGCCGATTGTACAGAGTCTATCGAGCGCAATCCTTTCGTGGCAAACACATATCAGATAAGAGGTATCTCCAGAATCCGTCAGGATAATTTTGACGGAGCTATAGCCGACTATCAGAAAGCTCTTACTATAGAGCCGGAGAATGAGGCTTTATGGCATAATCTGATATTATGCCGCATACAGAAAAAGGATTATTCGACAGCAAGAGCCGAACTCGACACTCTTATTTCTATTTCTCCAAGATATACTGATGCTTATTTGATGCGTACTGAAGTGTCTTTGAAAATGAAAGATACGCTTCAGGCGATGACAGATGCCGACAAGGCTATAGAAATGGACAGATATAATCCTGATCCATGGGCTTCGAGGGCTATTCTGTTTATGCAAAGAGGCAAGTATGCCGAAGCTGAATCGGATTTTGACGAGGCTGCAAGGCTTTCATTCAAGAATTCAGGCATTTATATAAACAGGGCATTGACAAGATATCATCAGAATAATCTGCGCGGTGCCATGTCCGACTATGATATCGCACTCGATATAGACAAAAACAATCTGATAGGACATTATAACCGAGGATTGCTCAGAGCGCAGGTAGGGGATGACAACAGGGCTATCGAAGATTTTGACTTTGTGCTCAGCGTAGAACCGGATAATCTTATGGCTGCATTCAACAGAGGTTTGTTGCGCAGCAAAACGGGTGATTATAAAGGTGCGGTTGCCGACTATACTGCTGTTCTTGATGAATATCCTAACTTTATGCCGGGGTATCAGTGCAGGGCAGAGGCTTATCGCAAGATGGGTGATTTGAGGAGGGCTGATGCGGATGATGTGGTAGTGCTTAAGGCTCAGATTGATGCTCAGACAGGTACGAAGAATAATACTGCATCGAATGACAAGACGCGAAAGAAGTCTGACAAGAATATGAACAACTACCGTAAGATTGTCGTGGCAGACAATGATGATACGGAAAGCAAATATAAGACAAACTATCGCGGAAGGGTGCAGGACAAGAACGTGAATATCTTGCCGCAGCCGATGTTTGCCCTTACTTACTATGAGCGTAAGGATGAGGTGAGAAGGCAAATCAATTTTGACAAGAGAATTGCACAGATGAATGAAAAGCATCTTTTCCCTGAAAGATTGATAATTACCAATAATGAGATGGCATTGAATGAAGTTTTGGTAAAACAGCACTTCAGTTCTATAGATAAACTGTCGGCATCGATAGCAAATGCTCCTGATAATGCCCTGAATTATTATTCTCGTGCATTGGACTTTTATCTGGTGCAGGACTTTGATAACGCTCTGAACGATTTGAATGAGTGTATAAGCAGAGATTCGCTGTTCTTCCCGGCTTATTTCAGCCGTGCGTTGATTCATTACAAGGAGTTGGAGTATAGAAAACGCGAGAAAAGCTTCGAGATAGTTTCTGCAGACGACAAGACTGCTCAGGTACGTTCTTTGGATTATGCGAAAATACGCGAGGATTTGGACAAGGTCATAGAACTGGCTCCTGACTTTGTATATGCATATTATAACAGGGCAAATATCCTTACTATAATGAAAGACTACCGTGGGGCGATTGCGGATTATAATAAGGTGTTGGAGTTGGAACCAAATCTTGCTGACGCTTATTTCAACAGAGGTCTTACTCATATATTCCTCGGCAATAACCGACTTGGAATACAGGATTTGAGCAAGGCCGGTGAGTTGGGACTTTTCTCAGCTTATAATGTGATTAAACGCTTTACGGTAAAAGAGAAATAACATTTTATTTCAAAAAGAAACCTATTAAATAAACTTTTACTATTTTTGCGGATAAAATTGAAGTAAAATAAGACTAAAATATAAAATCATGATTAAGATAACTTTCCCGGATGGTTCGGTTCGTGAATACAACGAAGGTGTAACCGGTCTGCAAATAGCAGAAAGCATTAGCTCTCGTCTGGCTCAGGATGTGTTGGCGTGCAGTGTTAATGGTGAGACTATTGATTTGAGTCGTCCTATAAACGAAGATGCTGAATTTGTACTTTACAAATGGGATGACGAACAGGGTAAACATGCGTTCTGGCATACAAGTGCACACTTGCTTGCTGAAGCTCTTCAGGAACTGTATCCTGGAATTCAGTTCGGTATCGGTCCGGCTATCGAAAACGGTTTCTATTATGATGTAGATCCGGGTGAGGCTGTAATTAAAGAAGGTGACCTGCCTGCAATCGAAAAGAAGATGATGGAACTGGCTGCTAAAAAAGAAGCCTTGGTTCGTGAAAACATATCAAAAGAAGATGCATTCAAGATGTTCGGCGAAAGAGGAGAAACTTATAAGTGCGAACTTATCTCTGAACTTGAAGACGGACATATCACTACTTATACTCAGGGTGCATTTACAGACTTGTGCCGTGGCCCACACTTGACTTCTACAGCTCCTATCAAGGCTGTGAAACTGTTGTCAGTAGCTGGTGCATACTGGAGAGGTCAGGAAGACCGTAAGCAGATGACACGTATCTACGGTATTTCTTTCCCTAAGAAGAAAATGCTTGACGAATATCTCGTATTGCTTGAAGAAGCTAAGAAACGCGACCACCGCAAGATAGGTAAGGAGATGGATTTGTTCATGTTCTCTGATACTGTAGGTAAAGGTTTGCCTATGTGGTTGCCAAAGGGTACTGCTCTCCGTATTCGTCTGCAGGATTTCTTACGTCGTATTCAGGCAAGATATGACTATCAGGAAGTAATGTGTCCGCCAATCGGTAACAAACTTCTGTATGTTACTTCAGGCCACTATGCTAAATACGGTAAGGATGCTTTCCAGCCAATCCACACTCCGGAAGAGGGCGAAGAATACTTCTTGAAGCCTATGAACTGTCCTCATCACTGTATGATATACAAGAATTCTCCACGTTCATATCGTGACCTTCCTTTGCGTATTGCAGAGTTCGGTACTGTATGTCGTTACGAGCAGAGTGGTGAGTTGCACGGTTTGACTCGTGTGCGTAGCTTTACACAGGATGATGCTCACCTGTTCTGCCGTCCTGACCAGGTTAAGGATGAGTTCTTGAGAGTAATGGATATCATTTCAATCGTGTTCACTTCTATGGGACTTGAGAACTTTGAAGCTCAGATTTCATTGAGAGATAAAGTGAACCGCGAAAAATATATCGGATCTGAAGAAAACTGGGAAAGAGCTGAACAAGCTATTATCGAGGCTTGTCAGGAAAAAGGATTGCCTGCAAAAATCGAATATGGCGAGGCTGCATTCTATGGTCCTAAACTTGACTTTATGGTGAAAGATGCTCTCGGACGCCGCTGGCAGTTGGGTACTATTCAGGTAGACTATAACTTGCCTGAAAGATTCCTGTTGGAATATATGGGATCTGACAACCAGAAACACCGTCCTGTAATGATTCACCGTGCTCCTTTCGGTTCAATGGAACGTTTCGTAGCTGTGCTTATCGAGCATACAGCCGGTAAGTTCCCATTGTGGTTGACTCCAGATCAGGTAGCTATCCTTCCTATTTCTGAGAAATTCAATGACTATGCGGATAAGGTTCGTCTTGAACTTAAAAAATATGATATCCGTGCTTTGGTTGACGACAGAAATGAAAAGATTGGCCGCAAGATACGTGATAACGAAATGAAACGTATCCCTTACATGCTCATCGTTGGTGAAAAAGAAGCTGAAAATGGTGAAGTTGCTGTAAGAAAACAGGGTGAAGGCGACAAAGGAAGCATGAAAATCGAAGATTTTGCAAAAAATATTGCAGAAGAAGTTCATAATATGATAAATAAATGG
>NZ_DXVR01000047.1:0-20091 GCF_019417265.1 Bacteroides sp. | reverse complement strand
ACAATATTAAAGATTAGTCGAGATGGCAAATCACAAATCATCTATCAAAAGAATTAGACAAGAAGAAAAAAGAAGACTTCACAACAGATATTATGCTAAGACAATGCGTAATGCTGTAAGAAAGCTTCGTGCAACAACAGACAAAGCTGAAGCTGTTGCTTTGTATCCAAAAGTACAGAAGATGTTGGATAAGTTGGCTAAAGTTAACATTATCCACAAGAACAAGGCTGCTAACTTGAAGTCAAAATTGGCTGCACACATCGCTAAGATTGCTTAATTGAGGCACCTTTAAAAAGATATTAAGGCTGGGGTTTTACTCAGCCTTTTGTCGTTTATACCTATACATAAAACACCTGTCACAACATCCTAAAAAACATACTGATTTTCACCTTTTTTTAGCTCTGTAGGAAAGATTATTCCATAGATTTTTCGTAACTTTGGACGATTAAATAAACTATTTAAAAACATGAGTGAAGAACTGACACCAAAGAGCGGAAGCAACTACTCGGCAAGCAGTATTCAGGTACTTGAAGGACTTGAAGCCGTGCGTAAACGCCCCGCTATGTATATCGGCGACATCAGCGAAAAAGGTTTGCATCACCTCGTATATGAAGTTGTGGACAACTCTATCGACGAAGCACTTGCCGGATATTGTACACATATAGAAGTAACAATAAACGAAGATAATTCAATAACCGTACAGGACAACGGACGTGGTATCCCTGTAGATTTCCATGAGAAAGAAAAGAAATCTGCTCTGGAAGTCGTTATGACAGTGTTACACGCCGGAGGTAAATTCGATAAAGGTTCCTATAAGGTTTCCGGAGGTTTGCATGGTGTGGGTGTATCGTGTGTGAACGCACTTTCTACTCACATGACTACAAATGTATTCAGAAACGGAAAGATTTATCAGCAGGAATACGAATGCGGTAAGCCACTTTATCCTGTAAAGGAAATAGGAACTACAGAACTCAGAGGTACAAAACAGACTTTCTGGCCTGACGCCTCAATATTCACAGTTACTGAATATAAATATAACATTCTTCAGGCACGTCTTAGAGAATTGGCATATCTGAACAAGGGTATCACAATCACTCTTACAGACAAACGCGAAACAGAAGAAGACGGTAGTTACAAGAGTGAAGTATTCCATTCAGATGAAGGCGTTAAGGAATTCGTACGTTTCCTCAATTCTACAAATACTCCACTTTTTGATGACGTAATCTATCTGAACACTGAAAAACAGGGCGTTCCTATCGAGTGTGCCATCATGTACAACACAGGTTTCCGCGAAAACCTGCATTCTTACGTTAATAACATCAACACAATAGAAGGAGGTACTCACGAAGGAGGTTTCCGTGCGGCACTTACACGCGTATTGAAGAAATATGCAGAAGAAAGCAAGGCACTTGAAAAAGCGAAAGTTGAAATCTCAGGTGAGGACTTCCGCGAAGGTCTTATCGCAGTAATCTCTGTAAAGGTTGCCGAACCTCAGTTCGAAGGTCAGACTAAGACCAAACTTGGAAACAGCGAGGTAAGCGGTGCTGTACAGCAGGCTGTAGGTGAAGCTCTTTCAAACTACCTTGAAGAACATCCTAAGGAGGCAAAAGTTATTGTTGACAAGGTGGTACTTGCCGCAACTGCACGTATAGCAGCAAGAAAGGCACGTGAGTCTGTACAGCGCAAGAGTCCTATGGGCGGCGGCGGACTTCCGGGAAAACTGGCTGACTGTTCAAGCCGTGTAGCAGAGGAATGTGAATTGTTCCTCGTCGAGGGTGACTCTGCGGGTGGTTCTGCAAAACAGGGACGAAGCAGACAGTTCCAGGCCATCCTTCCTCTACGAGGAAAAATCCTTAACGTAGAGAAAGCCATGTGGCACAAGGCATTCGAGAGTGATGAAGTAAACAACATAATCCAGGCACTTGGAATCCGTTTCGGTGTTGAAGAAGAAGACAGCAAGAAGGCAAACATCGAGAAACTCCGTTATCACAAGGTGATAATCATGACCGATGCCGATGTCGATGGTTCTCACATCGACACACTTATCATGACTCTGTTCTACAGATATATGCCAGAGATTATTCAGGAAGGTCACCTGTATATAGCTACTCCTCCATTGTACAAATGCACAAAAGGTAAGATTAGCGAATATTGCTACACCGAAGAAGCAAGACACGCTTTCATCCAGAAATACGGCGACGGAAGCGAACAGGGAATACATACTCAGCGATACAAAGGTTTGGGTGAAATGAACCCTGAACAGCTTTGGGAAACAACAATGAATCCTGAGACTCGTATTCTGAAACAAGTACAGATAGAAAACGCAGCTGAAGCGGACTATATCTTCTCTATGCTTATGGGAGATGATGTAGCTCCTCGACGCGAGTTCATAGAAAAGAATGCCACTTATGCCAATATTGACGCATAAGTTGGTTTATATGTTTAACTAAATTTTTTACCTCCTCACATCTTACACGGAGGAAAGCCTCGGAACCTGTGGATTCCGGGGCTTTTTTATTTATAAATATCTTATATTTTATACCGCATAAACCACGTTCAGAAGGCTTATAGACCTGTTTCATGCCATAAAACATTTATATTTTTCAAATAAAGCCTACTATGATTATTATAAAATAACTACTTTTGGAAAAATAAAAACTCAATAAAAAAACTAATACCAAAAGAAAGATATGAAACTGACATTTCGTATTAAGTATCGTACCGTATGGGGTGAAAGTCTGAGAGTAGTGATAAACGATGACGAAAAGAACTCACTTCCTCTTTTCACACGCGATGGTCAGGAATGGCAAGGAACATTCAATTATGACCTACCTGAAAATTCCGATATTGTGCCATACCGATATACTGTTTTCAGAAATGAAGACTGCGTAAGGAAAGAATTTGGTGCAATCCCCCACTCTATTATAAAAGGTAATGCACAACAGCATCATTTTATTTTTGACGATTGCTGGCGCGACTTGCCGGAAGGAAATCATAGATACAGTTCAGCTTTCAATGGCATTCCGCATACAGAGGAGCCGAAGAAACTTACAGATAATGTAGGCTGTTGCATCACATTCAGAGCATTATGCCCCGGACTTAGACATAAGGCACAGGAGCTTGGAATAATAGGAAACTGCAATACACTCGGAAACTGGGAATATTACCGCCCGCTCAGAATGCAGGAGATATCACCGGACGTATGGTATATATCAATAGATTATTCATCACTTACATTTCCATTTGAATATAAGTTTGTAGCAGTAAGCTCAAAAACCGGAGCTGTCGAGGAATGGGAATACGGATACAACCGTACTTTCCACATACAGCCACTTATGCGCGGTGAAACTTACTTTCCAACAGAAACAGAAGTATTTTTCAACCTTCCGGAAAGAAAAATAGCCGGCAGCGCAATACCTGTTTTCTCCATTCGCTCAAAAGGCAGTTTCGGAGTTGGCGACTTCGGTGATTTGAAGACGTATATAGACTGGGCTGCGGAAACAAACCAGCAGGCAGTACAGATACTACCTATCAACGACACCACAAGAACAAATACATGGGTAGATTCATATCCGTACAATGCTATCTCAATATACGCATTCCATCCTATGTATATAGATTTGAGACAGTTGCCGACTCTCAAGAATGCGAAAAAGGCCGCCGAATATGAAAAAGAACGCTTGGAACTGAACAGCCTGTCACAGGTAGATTACGAAGGAGTAAACAATACGAAACAGGCATATCTTAAAGATATATTTATCCAGGAAGCGGAAAACATTCTTTCATCAGAAGGTTTCAAAACATTCTACCGCAAGAATGAAGAATGGCTTAAGCCATATTCAGCATTCAGCTACCTGAGAGACCTATACGGTACAGCCGATTTCAATACATGGCCGGAATATAGTACATACGTTTCTGAAGAGATAGACAAACTATGTGATGAGGAAGGTGAAACATATCCTGAAATCTCATTCTACTACTTCTTGCAGTATGTTCTGCATATACAGTTACTTGCAGCCGCCAACTATGCACGCTGCAAAGGTGTGATTCTGAAAGGAGATATCCCTATCGGTATCAGCCGAGGAAGTGTGGAAGCATGGGTAGAGCCATATTACTTCAATATGAACGGACAGGCAGGTGCTCCACCAGATGCTTTCTCTGTGAACGGTCAGAACTGGGGATTCCCTACATACAACTGGGACGTGATGGAAAAAGACAACTACCAGTGGTGGAGAAAGCGTTTCTCCAAAATGGCTGAATACTTCACTGCATACCGTATAGACCATATACTTGGTTTCTTCCGTATCTGGGAAATACCGGTACACTCTGTACACGGACTGTTAGGACAATTCGTTCCGGCACTACCAATGAGCGCGGACGAAATAAAAGGTTTCGGACTGAACTTCCAGAAAGAGTTCATGACAGAGCCGTTTATAAACGACTACATGCTCAACACAATGTTTGGCGACAAGAGCGACGAGGTACGCAACACTTTCGTAGAACATGTTCATCATGACATCTACCGTATGCGCCCTGAGTTCGATACCCAGCGCAAAGTTGAAGCTTATTTTGCCGGAAAGACAGATGAAGAAAGCCTCAACATGAAGGAAGGACTATATGCACTGATAAGTAATGTTCTGTTTGTAAAAGACAGAAAGAATCCTGAGATGTACCACCCAAGAATATCTGTACAGAACGACTTCATCTACAGACAACTGAACTGGCAGGAACAGGAAGCCTTCAACAGACTATACAATCATTACTACTACCAGCACCACAACAAGTTCTGGTACGACGAGGCGATGAAAAAGCTGCCAGTTCTCACCCAGTCAACTTCAATGCTTGTTTGCGGTGAAGACTTGGGAATGGTTCCGGACTGTGTGCCATGGGTAATGAACCAGCTGCAGATTCTCTCGCTCGAAATACAGAGAATGCCTAAAGACCCGAAAGACGAGTTCGGACATGTTCACAACTATCCGTTCCGCTCTGTTTGTACCATAGGTACCCATGATATGTCAACCCTCCGTGGTTATTGGAAGGAAGATGCACAGATTACAGAACGCTACTATCATTATGAACTCGGACATTGGGGTGAAGTTCCACAGGATGCACCGGGATGGCTATGCCGTGAGGTTGTAAGCCAGCATCTGAACTGCCCGTCACTACTATGTATCCTGACATGGCAGGACTGGACATCAATAGATGAAACTCTCCGCAATCCGGACATTGAGATAGAACGTATCAACGTTCCCGCAAATCCACGCCACTACTGGAGATGGAGAATGCACGTCACTCTGGAAGACCTTATGAAGAAAGACGATTTCAACGAACAGATAAGAAACATGATTTCTGAAAGCGGAAGGATCTAAAAAGCTAACATCAGGAATCAGGTTTTCAACACCTAAACAGGGTTTAAGCAGTATTTAAAGGCTGTTTAAACCCTGTTCCTTTTTAACACCGTATGTGAATAACACATTAATAACTCCACACATAAATATTGCTACATGAAAAACAAAATGCGTACCTTTGCACCCGGAAATTTAAAAACCACATAAAGATGCTTTTACCATACTTGAATGAAAACCTTATAGAAGCCGGATGCGATGAAGCAGGACGCGGATGTCTTGCCGGAGCAGTTTATGCCGCAGCCGTCATTCTGCCGAAGGACTTCAAGGATGAGATGCTGAACGACTCGAAGCAACTGTCTGAAAAACAGCGTTATCAGCTGAGAGAAGTTATAGAAAAGGAAGCACTGGCATGGGCAATCGGTATTGTAGAACCGGAAGAAATTGATAAAATCAACATTCTGAATGCTTCGTTCCTTGCGATGCACAGAGCTGTGGACCAACTGAAGATAACTCCCCAGCATCTGCTGATAGACGGTAACCGTTTCAACAAATACAAGAATATTCCGCATACCACAATAGTGAAAGGCGATGGAAAATATCTTTCAATAGCAGCCGCTTCGATACTTGCGAAGACTTATCGTGACGACTATATGAACAGGCTGCACAGTGAATATCCTATGTACGCATGGGATATGAACAAGGGATATCCCACAAAAAAACACCGACAAGCCATAAAGGAATTCGGCACTTCTCCTTATCACCGCCTGAGTTACAACCTTTTAGGCGACACTCAGCTTTCGCTGGATTTCTAAATCAAGTCTTGGATTTCAACATCAACAGGAGTTATTAACAACCTGTTGAAAACCTACGTTATTAACAGCCTGTTAATAACTCTGACTTCATGCTTTCTAACTTTGGCACGACCGAAACAATCCATATAACATTTTTCCAGCTCAAACACATTAAATATAGAAGTAAGAGTCCACAAAAGGACATTTTGACACATGAAACAAGATAACCAAATGACATTTTGTCAATTTTCAACTTTATCAACACCTGTGAATATATTAATAATGTTTCCACATGTTTAAAACAATGGCCTGAAGGTTTAAAATCATATTATAAACATTAAACGCCGTCTGACAAAAATTCAAACTCACGGCATCGGCATACAGTTTGCAATATCAACAGTGAACTTGAGGTTCAAAAACCAAGAGTTCGGAAATAATTGAAAATGTATAACTTAAATATAGGAGATTAAAACTATGATGCCGATTAGAAAGTATTACAATCAGAACTGGTTACCAAGTATCTTTAATGATTTCTTTGATAATGACTGGATGGAAAAGACTAATGCTACAGCTCCGGCAATCAATGTAATTGAGAGCGAAAAGAACTACAAAGTAGAGGTTGCAGCTCCGGGAATGACCAAAGACGATTTCAACATCCATTTGGGAGACGACAACGAACTTGTTATCTCAATGGAAAAGAAAGTTGAAAACGAAGATAAAGATAAAGAAAACAAGAAATACTTGCGACGTGAGTTCTCTTACACAAAATTCCAACAGTCACTTTACTTGCCTGACAATGTTGATAAGGAAAAGATAAGTGCTAATGTTTCAGACGGTGTATTGACTATCGAACTGCCGAAGTATTCACCTGAAGAAAAAGCTAAGGTTAATCGTGTTATCGAGATACATTAATCATTGGTAAACCCTATAAGAGCCTCCCGCCAACAGTCAACGGGAGGCTCTGTTTTTATGTGAAAAAAACATTTATAAACCACCAACTTTAAAACTCAAAATATATGGCTTTTATAGATTATTACAAAGTACTGGGCGTAGAACGTAATGCCTCGCAAGATGATATCAAGAAAGCCTATCGTAAGATGGCCAGAAAGTATCATCCCGACCTGAATAAAGACGACCCTAACGCCAAAGACAAGTTTCAGGAGATAAACGAAGCTAACGAAGTTTTGAGCGATCCTGAAAAGAGAAAGAAATACGACGAATACGGCGAACACTGGAAACATGCCGACGAATTCAAGGCTGAACGTGAAGCATACCAGAGAGCGCAGGAAAGAGGCGGACAGTCGGCTTACTGGTACTCCGTAAATGGCGACGATTTCATGGGCGGATTCGGGAGAGGAAACGCAAGCGGCTTCTCCGATTTCTTCGAACAGCTGTTCGGACATGGAGCCTCAGCGGGCAGAAGCGGAAGAGGTTACAACATGATGAGCCGTGGAGGTGATATAGAAGCACAGATGAATCTTTCACTCCGCGAAGCAGCCGTTACGCACAAACAGACCTTCAGCGTAAACGGTGAGAACCTGCGTATAACCATACCTGCCGGTATTGCCGACGGACAAATGATAAAACTGAAAGGCCACGGCGAGAAAGGCAGCAACGGAGCACCTGACGGCGACCTGTACATCACTTTCCAGATAGCTCCGGACCCTGACTTCAAACGTGAGGGCGACGACCTGTTCACAGATGTTGACATAGACCTTTATACAGCTGTTCTTGGAGGTACTGTGAACGTCAAGACAATAGACGGAATGGTCAAACTGAAAGTAAATCCGGGCACTCAGAACGATACAAAAGTAAGATTGCGTGGCAAAGGATTTCCAGTATATAAAAAAGAAGGTACATTCGGTGATTTGATTGTTACATATCATGTGGATATACCTACAGCGTTAAGCGAAAAACAGAAAGAGCTGTTCACACAGTTGAAAAACAGCTAAGAACCGGATGACAGTACGAATCCATTAGATAATCACTTCATCAGCTACAACAGATTTATGGCAGCCAATTCCTCAGTCAGCGCATTAATACCTTTCTGAATCTTCTCCAACTGTTGTTTACGAGGTTTATGCACTCCGGCCGCATAATGCCACAACTGGCGTTCATTGATTCCGGTTATCCGGCTCAATGCGGCCTTAGTGAAAATACTACTGTAATAGTTGATAAATGTAGAAGCATCTATTTTAAATTTTAAGTAAAATTCTCCTTTGAGAATTTCGCACGGATTCGGATTGTCCTCCAAATATAAACCTATGGCTTCTTTCATGTTATCTTCTATCTCCCTTATGTTATTACCAACCGTAATAACAGGAGCACCTTCGATATAAGCACTAAGATTGTTGCCGGCATGTTCCACAATAACTTCAACTGTTCTCATTTTGACCACCATTTTATAGTTAAACAAAAGAGGCTGGGGCTATTTCAGCCCCGCTTGCCTCAAAATGCTGTAATAAGTGCCTTTTTCAACGCCTTTCTTTCCATGATTCGGAACGACTACCGTTATTCCGTCTTTTTCAAACTTCATGTGGCTGCCCTTCTGGCTTTTTAGAACGAAGCCGTTGTCAAGCAACATAGTTACAACCTCCTTAACTGACTTGTAACTCATAGCGTTTTTGACTTTATTACCTTGCAAATATAGTAAATCCACGAATAATTCACAAACAAAATATTCTCATTTTTACTATAATTGAAAGTATATTCTAAATAATCCACTATAAGCCCTATATTAAAATTCCCCAAAACATTCGCTCAAAAAGCAGATATTTTGTACTTTTGCAGTCGGAAAACAAATTGGATTTCAAACTTCTAAAACATATTACAATTATGGCAAAGAAAGCACTTTTAATGATCCTCGACGGATGGGGCTGCGGCGACCATCACAAAGACGATGTAATCTTTAACACTCCTACTCCTTATTGGGACAGTCTGTTGGCTAACTACCCTCACTCACAGTTGCAGGCAAGCGGCGAAAACGTAGGTCTTCCTGACGGACAGATGGGTAACTCAGAAGTTGGTCACCTCAACATCGGTGCCGGACGCATCGTTTATCAGGATTTGGTGAAAATCAACCGTGCTTGTGCCGACGGAAGCATCATGCAGAACCCTGAAGTTGTTTCTGCCTTCACATACGCTAAGGAAAACGGTAAGAACATCCACTTCATGGGTCTTACTTCAAACGGTGGTGTACACTCTTCACTCGACCACCTGTTCCGCCTTTGCGACATCGCTAAAGAATACGGTATCGAAAATACTTTCATCCACTGCTTCATGGACGGTCGCGACACAGACCCTAAGAGCGGTAAAGGATTTATCGAAGAACTTACTGCACACTGTGCCAAATCAGCAGGTAAAATCGCTTCTATTGTAGGTCGTTTCTATGCAATGGACCGCGACAAGCGTTGGGAACGTGTAAAAGAAGCTTACGACTTGCTCGTTAACGGTACAGGCAAGAAAGCTACAGACATGGTTCAGGCTATGCAGGAATCATACGATGAAGGTGTTACTGACGAATTCATCAAACCTATCTCTAACGCTAACTTCGACGGTACTATCAAAGAAGGCGACGTAGTTATCTTCTTCAACTACCGTAACGACCGTGCAAAAGAGCTTACTATCGTTCTTACTCAGCAGGATATGCCTGAAGCCGGTATGAAGACTATCCCAGGACTTCAGTACTACTGTATGACTCCATACGATGCTTCATTCAAGGGCGTACACATCCTCTTCCCTAAGGAAAACGTACAGAACACTCTTGGCGAATATCTCGCTGCAAACGGAAAGACTCAGCTTCACATCGCTGAAACAGAAAAGTATGCACATGTTACATTCTTCTTCAACGGCGGACGTGAAACTCCATACGACAACGAAGACCGTATCCTGGTTCCTTCTCCAAAGGTTGCTACTTACGACCTGAAGCCTGAAATGAGCGCTTACGAAGTTAAGGACAAACTGGTAGAAGCTATCAACACTCAGAAATATGACTTCATCGTTGTCAACTATGCTAACGGCGACATGGTAGGTCACACCGGTATCTACGAAGCTATCGAAAAGGCTGTTGTTGCTATCGACAACTGCGTGAAAGATACAGTAGAAGCAGCTAAGGCTAACGACTACGAAGTAATCATCATCGCTGACCACGGAAACGCTGACCACGCATTGAACGAAGACGGAACTCCTAACACAGCTCACTCACTTAACCCTGTTCCATTTGTTTACGTAACAGCAAACAAGGACGCTAAGGTTGAAAACGGTGTATTGGCAGACGTTGCTCCTTCTATCCTTCACATCTTGGGTATGGCTCAGCCGGCTGATATGACAGGAAAAGACCTGATTAAGTAATCTTTCAGAATAGATTAAAGATACAGACAAAAGCACAGACAGCATACGGACAAGAATCCTATGAGGTCTGTGCTTTTTTATTAACTTTGCATACGAAAATAAAAGAAATAATAATATGGTTCAGATAGATGATGTGGTAGTAAGCCTTGATGTATTCCGCGAGAAATTCCTTTGCAATCTTGACGCCTGCAAGGGAGAATGCTGTATAGAAGGTGATGCCGGTGCACCGGTAGAACTTGAAGAGGTAGAGAAACTTGAGGAAGTACTTCCTGTGATATGGGACGATCTTTCGCCTGAAGCACGTGCGGTTATAGATAAGCAGGGAGTAGTTTATACAGACCAGGACGGTGACCTGGTGACTTCCATCGTAAACGGCAAGGATTGTGTATTCACATGTTATGACGAGAAAGGCTACTGTTATTGCGCAATAGAAAAAGCCTATCGCGAAGGCAAATGCAATTTCTACAAACCGATATCTTGTCATCTGTATCCTATCAGAATAGGCGATTACGGCCCTTTCAAGGCTGTAAACTATCACAGATGGGACGTATGTAAGGCTGCGGTTCTGCTTGGGAAGAAAGAAAATCTGCCTGTCTATAAATTTCTGAAAGAACCTTTGATAAGGAAGTTCGGTCAGGCATGGTATGATGAATTGGAGAATGTAGCAGAGGAACTGAAGAAACAAAAGCTGATATAATTTTTTCTTTACACCAAAAAATAAAACTCCAATAATATCCATATAGTAATATTTTTTCATACCTTTGTATCAATTCCGTTGAACTGATTTCCAGTATCGGAAGGACATAATTAAAAGAAAGGTGTTATTGAAATTATCTTCTTAGATTAAACTTCGCAACTTTAATTTTTAGCATGAAGATAATTACAATAGCACCCACACTGTGATATATATTCATCTTTAAGGGTGAACTATATACCGACTGGTGTGGGGCTATTGTTTTATCCATGCTAAAGGTAATGCGAAGACCTAATCTAAGGATAGAGCGATATGTTTCCCACACCTTATTTTTTACAACCTTCATAAGGGGAACATGAAGGGCAATTCACTCACTATGGATTTTATTATCGGATTGGCAATTTTTATCGGAGGTGGTCTCTTCGGAATGACAGTTATGGCATTAGCGTCAGCCAACAAAGATGAAGATGAAGAATGCGAATAAGCCTAAACAAATTGAAATAATAAAGGCTACCATTCAATAGAAAGGCAGCCTTAGTATATAATTCATTTAGAATAAACATCAGAAATTCAGACTCACTCCCGCCATTACATTAAAGCCTTGAACAGGATATCCGCTTTCTGTCACATAATTCTTGTTCAAAACATTATTCAGCTTCAGGAATACATTCACCCTGTCGTTGAACAGATATTCTGCACCTAAATTCAGTTCATTCACAGCATCAGCCTTTATACCCAACGTCTTTTTACGACCTTCGTAATTATATTGTGCCATTGCATGGAAGCCCTTGAACACCTTGGCACGGGCATTAAATCCGATACTGTAAAGCGGTTTCAACCATAACAGATGTTCCATTTCATTCTGAACATTCCAACTGTAGAAATTACCGTTAAGACCAAAGTCCAGCATATCTCTGAAAGAATAATCAACAGAAAGACCTGCGTATGCCACACGCGCCTTTGCCTGTGCTATTCCATTATAAATACCTCCTCCATCTGCATAAGGCATAGAGAAAAGTTCATTTCTCGTCTCACGATATCCTCCATATATTCCTAAGCCAAAACCTGCAACCGGCGATGCCTTCAGACCGAGTTTTGCATCATACGGAGTGTATGAAGTATTAAGCTGTATTGGCTGAACCCAAAACGGAGAGAAACCGTTTATTGTTCCGAAATCATTCAGACGTGTATTACCCGTAACATGAACATAAAGCACATAATTATCGGCAAATGTATAATCAAACTTTACATCCGGCGAAAGTTTCAGTCCGCCATCGTTCGAAATCTGAAAATCCATATTCACTCCGGCAGTAAAAGATACAGATTCTGTACTTATCGAATAATAAGGACGAAGCTTTATCAGTGAATAGTTGCTGAACGACTTGTCATAGAACACATTGTCCATACCCAATAACACACCTACATTCTGTCTGTCATCAATCCCAACTGAAATATATCCTTGAGTATGTACTACACTCTCCGACATGCTTCCCAGAATATATATGCCATGTTTACGGTTGAACATCTTATATCCCGTCTGTAAGCCGAATTCTACCGGAAGAGCATCTTTCACAGAAGATACACCTACATATCCACCACCTGACATGAACAACTGATGTCCGAACGAAGGTGCATCAGTTTTCTCTTCAGTCTGTGATGTTGACGCTGACAACTGTACATCAGGCATATAGCTGAATACTTGCGATGCAAAACTACCGCCTATGTACATGCTCACCTTATCGAAATCGTGAGTATATTTAAGCGAAGCACCTGTGCGGAAGAAACGATGCTTCCACTCTTTATCGTAATTAAGAGTCGGTATATCCGTCACCGGATCAAAATCATATCCTGCATCAATATTACCTGAATAGCCATGGAATGTAGCCATTACATCCAGGATATCCCTGTCGGTGATATTCCACAAATACGAGCCTTTAAAATCAGTATTGTTTCTGTTTCCGTAAGCCAGACGCACGTAACCTCTTCTGGCTTTATCCTCTGTAACCTCCCTGTTCATAACATCCATGTGATAAACCGGAAACTTGTTCAACTGATGTACTGACGATGCATAGTTGATCTGTGTTTTCGCTACAGCCGGTTCTTCTATCTTCGGCAATACATTCACCTTGAATGCATCCATCACTTCGGGATTATACTGGTTCTCTACCACCACCGTACGGTTTACGGTAGAGTCATTCTTCTGTTGCTGTTGTGCCGCCACATTAGTCAGTGTGACAAGTCCGGCACATATCAAAATCTGTTTTCTATATTTCTTCATTGTCGTTACTGGTTAAGTTTAGCCAATCTGGTTTCTATCATTTCCGCTATGTCATCGTCTGCCTGATAGTTCTGCTGCAATGACAACAGATACTGTTTTGCTTCCATATTGCGTCCGAGTTTCACATATACATCGCTCAGGAGTACAAAACTTCTTGCAAGCCAGTAGGCATGCGGTGTGCTGACTTCGATATACTTAAGAACCTCATTCTCGGCAGCCTCAGTCTTTCCTTCGTCAAAGTAAATCTGTGCTACAAGATATTTGGCCTCTGCACCATATACGTTTCTTGTATCTCCGGCAAGAACTTTCAGGTCGGCAAGCGCCTCATTACCCTGTCCGTTCCTGATGAATGCCTTTACTCTGTAGTATCTTGCCTCGTTTTCCAGTTCCGGGGCAAGCTTGCTGTGAGCCATCATAGCCGATGCGGCACTGATAGTTTCGTTTGTATCTCCAGCCATATATGCGCTGCGCAAGGCACCTGTCTGTGCCTGAAGACGTTCTTCCTGGTTTCCGGCACGGTCAGCCAAGCGTTTATAAAGTTCCAATGAACGGCTATACTCTTTACCATTGTAAGCCATCTGCGCGCACAGAGTCATAGCCTCTGTAGAGAATTTGCTGTCAGGATATTCCAGAACCTTGTTCAGATGTGATGTGGCTACTGAATAGTCCTTTTCATTGTATGCTATGATACCAAGATAATAAGATGCATTCACACTGAAGGCTCCCTGTGGGAACGACTGGAGATAAGAAGTCAGGCTATTCTTGGCCTCTGCTATATTCCCACGCATATAGACACGTTCTGCAGCAACGTAAGTCAGTGAGTCACGTTCGTTTACGTCGAAGTTTGCCCCTCCCGGCAGAGCTGAAGCGTACGACATATATTCGTCCACCTTATTTATATCTATATATACAGATTTCAGGTCACGCTGAGCCATTTTTGCCTCCTCACTTCCCGGATAGTCTGCAATAACCTTCTTATATGCAGAAATAGCCTCATTGAACTTGTCATTCTGATAATAAAGCAGGGCAATCTCACTTGCAGCCTTGCGTGCCAACTGGCTTTCAGACCATTTCTCAACAAGAATCTTGTATCTGCCTATCGCATTGTCGGCCTGCTCCATCTGCACGAAGGCACGTCCCTGCTCGTACAGTGCATCATCAATATACTGCGACGAAGGATATTTGGAAAGAAGAGTGTTAAGAGTTTCTATCTTTCCTGTATAGTCGCGCTGCAAACCTTTCACGAAGGCCTCCTGGAACAGAGAGTAATCACCGTATGACGGTTCGATAGATACCGCCTTGGCATACTGCGCACGTGCCTCATCGAAACGGCGTGCATAGAAATAACAGTCGCCGGCACGGTTGCAGGCATCACCTCTCACCGAAGCATCTATGGCAGCATCTGTTTCGGCACATCTCACGAACCATGTAAGAGCCTTGTCATACTTCTTCTGCTTGAAAGATGTATATCCCATATTATACAAAGCAAGTCCGTACTCCATACTCTTTCTGTTGGTGGCAAACTCCATATACTGACGATAGTCGGCAGCTGCCTGTTCAAACCTGTCAAGACGGTATTTGGCCTCACCACGCCAGAAGTACGCATCAGCCTTGGTCTGCGCATTATATCTGCCTAACTGTAGCGACTGAGTGAAATAATCGATGGCATTTTCGAACGATGCCTGTGCAAAAGCCTGAGTGCCTACGCGGAACAGAAGTTTCTGCTTGGCTTCAAGTATACGTGTTCCCGGCTGGCTGATTTTTGCTATAGATTTCAGTGCGGCCATATAGCTGTGGGTGTTCATATACACCTCTATAAGATAGTCGCTTACCTTATCAGTATATTGCGAATGAGGAAATTCATTAAGGAAACGTTCAAAAACCGTAACCGATTCGGCAAACGGAGAATAAGATGTTTCATGAATACACAGGGCATAGTTATAAAGAGCCTGCTCCTTTATCTGCATATTACGGTTTGATGCAGCAGCCTGTTCGAAAGCCATTCGCGCCTGGTTACGTTCTTTCAGATTCAGATACGCAAGTCCCATGTGCAGATAAGCATTCTGCGACATGTCATCATCCGCGCCTGTCACTCTTCCCAGATTTTCTGCAGCTTCAGAATAAACCTGAGTATTGAAATAACTCATACCTAATTTATACAGAGCATTACGCTGCGGATTAGAAGTCTCATTACAATAAGGAGAAAGACAATTTACAGCAGCTGTATAATCCCTCTGCGAGTAAGCAGCCTCACCCGCTATTCTCTTCATTTCAAGCGATTTTTCATTTCTGGGATAGTCATTAAGATATTTCAGAGCCATATTCCTTGCTGCAGCATAATCACCTGTGATAAGGCTGATGTCTGCCATATAATATGGAGCAAGTTCCGCATAGTTCTTATTATCCTTAACTGCAGAAAAGCCCTTCATTGCAGCAGCATATCTTCCGGCAGAATAGTCTATATAAGCCAGACTGTAGGTCGCGTCGTCCGAATATTTCGTGCTGGCCTCTTTCAACACCGTTAGCCATGCAGTAGCTTCCTCTGTATTTCCTATCTCAAGATAAGACTGCGCCAGACGATAGACATTATCGTCTCTTTCTTCATTCCCCAAAGCATCGAAATCACAACCTCTGTAACATGCAATGGCTTTCAAGTATTCCTTATCGAAGAAATACGAAGATGCGATAAGAGCCTGTACCCTGTTCTTATATCTTGATTCGGGGTGCTTTTCCAGATACGCCTCAAGTTTCTCTATGCGGTCTGGCATTTGCAGTTCATAGGCGGTACATACAAGCATATATTCTGCCTCATCAGCAAACTCCGCACACTTGCCCAAATCCATATAGCGCATCAGTGTCTGTCGTGCAGCAGCATAATCATGACGCATAAACAGTTGTTTTCCATCGTCGAACAGCCTGCTGAGGCCGGTCAGCGGTTCAGTCTGCTGCGCTCCTGCCACAATAGGCATAGTCAGCATCAGACCTGCTATAAATGCGTTTCCTTTATTCTTCATAAATATATAGGTTATTTATTGTATTCATTTATAAATCGTTCCACTCCCTTTCTCACCGAGTCGAGTCCGAATTCCTCAGGATTTATCTTGTCAAGCGGCATCCAGAAAGATTCGGCTACATCGTCCATTGCCTCCAACTCAGAATCATTCTCTACCCTGCAAAGGAAAAACATATCCATCGTATGCACAAGAAATCCCGAATAAAGATATGTGTTAGGGTACGAAAACAGATATTCCGCCTTCACCACGTCGAGTCCGGTTTCCTCCTTCACCTCGCGCGCCACTCCTTCTTCTGCCGTTTCGCACATGTCGATAAAACCGCCCGACAGGTCAAGAGTTCCTTTGGCCGGGTCTTTCGCACGGCGACACACCAAAAGCTCGTTTTTTGAATTAAGTATAAAAGCTACCGTAGCCGCACTGGAATTGAAATAATATACAAAACCGCAGTCGGCACATTTTTTCGATTTGAAATTGTGTTCCTCAAAGTGTGGAGAGCCACACACGGGACAATATTTGAACAGATGTAAAGGGTGCATAATAACACAAGTTTAGTTACAGTGACAAAGTTAACAGAAATAATGATAATATGTTACATTTCTGACATAAAGAACAATTTTCCACAATACAATGTTTATATCATTTAGTCAGTTTATAAAAGTTTTATAGAACAAAACTATAAAAAATATTGTTATATAGCAGTAATATTGCTCTTTTTACCTAAAAAATAATGTTTTTTTGAACCAAATATAGAATTAATAAAAAAGTTTTCATACATTTGCTTACAAAATGATATAACAAAACACACAATTATGGAAAAGATTGATAAATTAGACAAACAAATCTTAGAAATTATCTCTCAGAACGCACGTATTCCTTTCAAAGACGTAGCTGCAGAATGTGGAGTTTCGCGTGCAGCAATCCATCAGCGTGTACAGCGTCTGATAGACCTGGGCGTAATCATCGGTTCGGGATACAATGTAAATCCTAAAAGCTTGGGCTACATGACATGTACTTATGTAGGTATCAAGCTTGAAAAAGGTTCTATGTACAAGAGCGTAGTAGCCGAGCTGAACAAGATTCCTGAAATCGTGGAATGTCACTTCACAACCGGTCCTTACACAATGCTTACAAAACTGTACTCTACAGACAACGAGCATCTGATGGATTTATTGAACTCACGCATACAGGAGATTCCGGGTGTTACTGCCACTGAGACACTGATTTCACTGGAACAGAGCATCAAGAAAGAAATTCCTATTCATTTGGATTAATACATGGAAATAATAGCCGGACTCAACGCAGGAGGTATAATCATAGGCCTGTGTACATTCCTCATCATCGGTTTCTTCCATCCGGTAGTGGTTAAGGCCGAATATTACTGGGGAACTAAATGCTGGTGGATTTTTCTTCTGCTCGGTATAGTAGGTATAGCAGGTTCTGTGCTGACAGACGACATACTTATTTCCACGCTTTTGGGAGTGTTCTCCTTCTCATCGTTCTGGACCATAAAGGAATTGTTCGAGCAAAGGGAAAGAGTCTTGAAAGGATGGTTTCCCATGAATCCGAAAAGAAAAGAGGAATACAGGACAGACTCAGACAGATAAGGCCATAACAAAACATCATATAGAGAGTTCATGAATTTCAGCAAGAAATGCATGGACTCTTTTTTTATATTTTCAAACCAAAAACTTACAGTTATGCAAAACATCAAAAACAATCTGACAGAGCTAATCGGCAACACCCCGATGCTCAGACTAAACAATATGGAGAAAGCCTTCGATTCGGAAGCTTCGGTAACGGCCAAACTCGAAATGTTCAATCCCGGGGGGAGCGCAAAGGACAGAATAGCTCTCAGCATGATAAACGATGCAGAGAAGAAAGGCATCCTCAAACCGGGAGCAACAATCATAGAACCGACAAGCGGTAACACGGGAGTGGGACTGGCATGGATAGCCGGACTGAAAGGCTACAAACTGATACTGACCATGCCGGAAACAATGAGCCGCGAAAGACAGCTGCTGCTGAAGGCCTACGGAGCGGAACTCGTTCTGACTGCCGGAAGTAAAGGTATGGGCGGTGCAATAGAAAAGGCAAACGAGCTGAATTCGGAGATAGAAGGCTCGGTCATACTGCAACAGTTCTGCAATCCGGCCAACCCCGAGGCACATTATAATACTACAGCCGAGGAAATCTGGAGAGATACAGACGGGAAGATAGATGTATTCGTTGCAGGAGCAGGCACAGGGGGAACAATAAGCGGAACGGGACGCAAGCTGAAAGAGAAAAACCCGGAGATAGAACTGATAGCCGTAGAGCCGGACTCATCGGCTGTTATTTCGGGCGACAAACCGGGACCGCACAAGATACAGGGTATAGGTGCGGGATTTATCCCTGACACACTTGACACAAAGATTATCGACAGAGTGTTCCGCGTAAAAAACGAAGACGCAATGGCAACTGCACGCGAGCTTGCAAACAAGGAAGGGATACTCTGCGGAATATCATCCGGAGCAGCCGCTTATGCCGCGATGAAACTCTCGCAGGAAAGCCGATACAAAGGTAAAAACATAGTAGTATTACTGCCCGACACCGGCGAAAGATACCTCTCGACAGAACTGTTCGACAGATAAAGAAAAAGCCTCGCTGATGCGAGGCTTAATTTATGCTATCAACTTTCTTATAAAAAGGCTTTCCCACACGGTTTATATGCTCACCTATCGGAGTACCTATATTCTTATTATAATCAACTACGTCTACCTTATAAAGCAATCCCAAATCCTCTATCTGAATATTAATATCCATCAGCTGATTAAATGTGAGATTCTTGCCTATAGCAGCCAAATCGATATCAGACCCTTCCGAATACGAGCCTTTGGCTCTGGAACCGAAAATAAGCACCTCTTCAATATCCGGGAAACGCCGAAACACACTGCATATATCCGCTACAACAGTATCACTCAAACCGTACATAATCAATTTTATCAGTTAAGCCAACCCCAAGCGGAGTCTTTCTTGTTCAAATTTGTCATCCAACTGCTTCAGAAGACGAGAATATTCATCGTATATCATACGCACAATCTCTATGGCATCGCCCTCATTATAAGTATGCGAAGTGGTTATTCGCGCTTTAGCCATTCTACGCCAACCGTCATGGTCGGAAATCATACCATCCTCCAATGCCATCTGAAGCGTACCGTTCGGACCTTGCACAAACTCGTAGCCTTTATACTTCAACAAATCCTGAAGAGCCTTCCAGGCAAGCTCGAAAGTATACTCAAAACGCTGTATCAACCCTTCCATTTCCAGTTCGGACAAATCATCCACTCTCTTCTCAGATTCTGTTATATCCAAGATACGCTTATTTGCACGATGAAAACTATCATATCTTTGTAGCCAACGTATATCCGGTTCCATATTTATATCAATAGACCTATGTTTATAAAATGAAATACAATCAACACAAAGATAATGATTTTTTACAAATGAAGATATTCTTCATAAGAAATATAAATGAATGTAGACTGATTTTCTGAAAGGAATAGTTGTTTATAGAAAGATATTCTTCGGAGTGGGCGTTGACGGATTCGAACCGCCGACCCTCTGCTTGTAAGGCAGA
>NZ_DXVR01000046.1:0-20107 GCF_019417265.1 Bacteroides sp. | reverse complement strand
TTGTGAACTCATAATGTTGGTTTTATGAGTCAACTTTTTTCAGGGTAAGACAAACGTTATTAAATGGTGTTTAAGCAGTATTTAAATGGTGTTTAAACGCCATTATCTAAACATAATTATTATCTTTGCGTAATAATAAATCTATAAGTGTCATGAAGAATCCGTTTGTTACAGGTGGATATGTATCACCAAAGTATTTTTGCGACCGCGAAAAAGAAACTGATAATATCATTTCCCTTCTATCCAACGGGAACAATATCGCTCTAATCTCTCCACGCAGGTTTGGAAAAACAGATTTGATAACTCACTGCTTCAGACAAGAAGGTATCAATGACGAATACCATACTTTCCTTATTGATATTTATGCTACAAAATCGCTATCTGACTTTGTTGCCGTTTTCGGCTCGTCAGTCATTCAAGCTTTACGAAGTAAAGGAAGGGCGGCATGGGAAATGTTTATCGGTATGCTTACATCGGTACGCTCGGAAATTTCGTACGACATGGAGGGAAAGCCTGTATGGAGTATAGGATTGGGGAATATAGAACATCCGGCAACGACATTAGACGAGATTTTCCGTTATCTGAATATGGCAGACAAGCCATGCCTGGTAGCTATTGACGAGTTTCAGCAGATATCAAGATATTCTGACGGAGAGAATGTAGAAGCTGCTTTGCGCACACATATACAAAGATGCAGTAATGCGAGTTTCCTGTTTTCCGGTTCACAAAGGCATCTGATGAACAACATATTTTTATCTCCATCAAAACCTTTCTATCAGTCTGTTACAACAATGAATTTGCAGGCTATCCCTTTGGAGAAGTACAAGGCGTTTTGCATGGAAAAGTTTAGAGAAGGGGGAAAAGAAATCAGCGAAGAAACGGTGACTGAAGTATACGAAAAATGTAATGCTACAACAATGTATATGCAACGCATTATGAATATTCTCTATATGCAGACATCGGAAGGGAAAACGTGCTCTATAGAACAGGTTCAGCCGGCTATAGATTATTTACTTGAGCTGTCATCCGATACTTACGAATCACTATTCGTACAGATACCGGAAAAACAACGGAATCTGCTACTTGCCATTGCTTGGGAACGCAAAGCAAATGAGGTTATGAGCGGAGCATTTGTAAGGAAGCACAGACTACCTTCAGCAAGTTCTGTTTCTGTAGCACTAAAAGGGCTTCTGGAAAAGGATTTTATCACATTTGATAACGGATACTACAGTATTTACGACTTGTTTTTCCAAATGTGGATTGAAAGAAGATTCTTAAAACCACTATAACAAGAACTTCTTCATTTAGCGTTCATTTCGTGTTCACAGGATGTTCATTTGGCGTTCATTAAGCGTTCACTGAGTTTGAGATAATAAAAACATAAAGCCCTCCGAACAAACGATGCTCGGAGGGCTTTATTTATGACATATCAGCTATTGTTATTCAATAACCACAGAATTATCTATAGGAGTCATCACGAATGTAAATTCATAATTACCATAAGATATTCTGTATTTTGGCAATGGGATAGCACCCCAACTATTCTCACAGGCCAAACCTTGCTGAACTTTGTCGATAAGGACGTTTGTAAGGTCGGAAGGCTCGACTTCATTAGAATGACGCTGGTCTTTCTGCACGCCGTCATCAAGCGACTCGATAGTGTAATGCAGTGCTGAAGCAGAGAATGGTGCTTCGGCTACGAACTGCAGACCTTTACCTTCTGCATTCAACATATTCCACCAACGGATGTCTGTCTTTGTTCCGTTTTCCTGCGGACGGATATACGCATAAAACTGCCCTGTAACAGTCTGGTTGTATATGCCGAGGTCTGTGCTGTGGTTACGGTCGATATAGTTCTCTACAGGACCGCGTCCGTAATATGAAATGTTCTCAAATGATGAAGGCATTACAAGCTGCATTCCGAAACGGAACATATCTGAAACCTTTACATCGGCTGCGGCAACCATTCTCTGAGTAACTTTTACTGCTCCTACATTATTAATAGTGTAAGTCAGGAACAGTTTGGCATGGACACTCTTCATTTCGTATTCTGCAGATACCACGACTTGTTCATCTTTTGATTCTTGCTTCAATGAAAGAAGTTTGATTTCAGGATTTCTCCATACAGCATACTTGTTCTGAAGACCTGCACCGTAGTCATTATCGGTTGGGGCACGCCAGAAGTTTGGAGAAAGTTGAGCTCCCTCTTTTATCATCTGAGTTCCGTCAACCATATAGCTGTCCATATAGCCTGTCTTCTTGTCAAACTGTATGTTGAATGTCGCACCTGTCACTTCAATGCAGTTTACATTCGCATCGTTCACTACCGGGGCTACTACGGCCTGATTAGACTCGGCTACATTGTCAAGCTTGATTGCCGGTGCTTCATATCCTTTCACTACGAGCTGGTTCTTTGCCACTACGTGTCCTGCAGGAACGAGGTTCTCACGGTTCTTCTGGATATACTTGACGTTAAGAAGCCATTCTCCACAGTTGCATACCTTGCCTATAGGAAGGTTTATTGCAGCTGTCTGCTGAGGTGCAACTTCAAGGCGGTCTACTACCCCGTTGCGTACCGGCTTACCGTCTTTGAGGAGTTCCCATTCCATGCGATATGCTGAAAGGTCGCGGAAGAAATTCTCATTATATACTTTTACTTCGCCTTTCGACAAGTCACCGGCTGTAGTCCATATATTCTGATAGAAATATCCTACTTCGTACATATGAGGATTAGGTACGCGGTCAGGACTAATCAGACCGTTGTCGCAGAAATTGTTGTCGCTGGCATCAAAACGGTTGAAATCGCCACCGTAAGCGTATATCATCTTACCGTTCTCACCTGTCCAGCGGCATGATTGGTCAACGAAATCCCAAATGAAACCGCCCTGGTATTTAGGATATTTACGGATTAAATCCCAATATTCCTTGAAACCACCTTCAGAGTTACCCATTGCGTGGGCATATTCACACTGTATCAACGGTTTCTGGCTATTTTCGTCGGCTGAGTATTTTTCACATGCGTTATATCTGTAATACATCGGACAGAATATGTCTGTCTTTCCATCTCTACCGGCTCTTTCGTACTGTACCGGACGGCTGGCGTCTTCAGCCTTTACCCAATCGTATGCTGCTTCAAAGTTCGGACCATAACCGGCTTCATTTCCCAATGACCAGAATATGATACTTGGGTGATTGAAATTGCGCTGTACATTTCGTTTATTGCGTTCGAGATGTGCCTTACGGTAAGAATCTACTTTTGCAAGTGTGGTTTCACCATAGCCCATTCCATGAGATTCGATATTAGCCTCAGCTACCATATAGATACCGTATTTGTCGCAAAGTTCATACCAGTATGCATCATCCGGATAGTGACAAGTACGGACAGCGTTGATATTGAATTTCTTCATTATCTGGATATCCTGAAGCATGCGCTCGCGCGAAACGACATAACCTCCGTCCGGGTCCATTTCGTGACGATTAGCTCCCTTGAACAATACAGGCTGACCGTTGACGAGAACCTGTGCGTTCTTGATTTCCACTTTTCTGAATCCTACCTTTACAGGTACTACTTCTGTCACTTTATCACCTTTCTTCACGCAAGCACGCAATGTATAAAGATAAGGAGTTTCTGCAGTCCATTTGTTAGGGTTTTCAACCTCGAATCTTGTCTTGACATCTCCGCTGCCTTTCACTTCTTTGGAAGACACTACTTTGTCCTGTGCATCGAGCAATTCGAAAGTTACATTGTTATTGCCCTTCATGCTGAGAACTACATCAAGTGTTCCGTTCTTATACTCACTGTCAAGGTCCGGAGTGATACGGATATCATCTATACGGCTCTTGTTTCGGGTATAGAGATAGCAGTCACGTCCTACTCCGCTGTAACGGAAGAAGTCCTGGTCTTCAAGATATGTACCGTCGCACCAACGGAATACCTGGAATGCAATGAGGTTCTTCCGGCCCGGTTTCAGATATTTGGTAATGTCAAACTCTGCCTCGAGCTTGCTGTCCTCGCTGTAACCTACAAACTTTCCATTTACCCAAAGATACATGTTTGATGTAACCGAGCCGAAATGAGCGATAATATCCTTACCATTCCAGTCGGCAGGGACTACTATTTCCTTACGGTACGAACCTACATGGTTTTTCTCTACGGGTACATAAGGAGGATTGTTTTTGTACTGGTTGCGCCATGCATAACCTACATTAACGTAGATAGGGTCACCGTATCCGTTCAGTTCCCATACAGCAGGTACCTGGAAATCGGCCCAACCTTTGTCGTTATATCCTACACGGAAGAAATCTGTAGGACGCCGGTCGGCGTTCTCAACCCAGAAGAATTTCCATGTGCCGTTCAAGGTCATGAAGTTTTCCGACTTTTCTTTCAAAGCAGTTTTTGATGCCTCAATATTCTCGTATGCAAAGAAATTTGCATGCATAGGGGCACGGTTTACCTCGTTCACCTGAGGGTTCTGCCATTCCTTAAAGGTTTGGGCAGATGCCGCAAGCGAACATGCGCACACCGTGCTGAATAATAATAGTTTTTTCATGGTAAAAATTTATGTTTTAAAAATTGTTTTTGCAAAAATACATGTAACTCTCTTTGGTTACAGTATATAAAAAGTTCAATTTACTATAAAAAATCAGTCAACGACCCATTTTCTGTCATATGGCAGTGTCAAATCCGGATTATAATTTATTTTTTCATTGTCCGGAAGCATTATGACATACTCTTTACCGTTTTTACATGGAAGTGATGTATCGCGCAACCACGGATTTAGGTTTTTGAGAAGAGCATAGGTTGTTCCCTGACTTTTAGCAAAACGTGCCAAATCAGTAATTGTCTCACTCACTATAACTGTGCGATAATGGATTTGCGGATAAAGGTCGGACGATTTCAGTCTGAAACCAAACATTGTAGGGTCTGTGAATAATATTTTTGCCGCAAAAATACGGTAAATATAGCGTGCTGTTTCTTCTACAAGATAAAGGTCAAGCGTTTCGTCTGTATATTGTCTTTCCTGCTGCTGGGATATTCTTCCCTGACCTGCGTTATAGGATGCTGCTACGTTTATCCAGTCGCCAAACTTATTGTATGCTTCACGCAGATACTTGCAGGCGGCATGTGTCGCTTTTACTATGTGATAACGTTCATCGACATGAGAATTAACTTCAAGTCCATACTCCTTGCCTGTAACAGGCATGAATTGCCATAGTCCTGCTGCGCCGGCACCTGAACGGGCCAACGGGTTGCAAGCGCTCTCAATAGCCATAAGATATTTGAAGTCTTCAGGAATACCGTTTTCTTTCAGGATTGGCACTATGACAGGGAAATATCGGTTTGCACGCTTAATGGTCTGTATGGATGTACTGTGCATAAAAGAAAATGCCATAAGTTCACGGTCCATACGTTCGTGACGGTCATAGCGTGTCAAATCTACAGTATCGCCGCAAAACACTATCCGACGCGGAACACTTACACATGTATATCTGGTATCAGCGGACGAGTTATCATTATTCTCCGAACCTATGTAATAAGCACTTATTAAAAATGGGAATACAGTCAGCAATATCACTACTAACGGTATGCCACGTAACTTTCTGCGCAACGTATTTATCATCATTATGAATTATATCTTTAAAAGCTATATATTAAAAACGAGACCTTTCTACTCTATCTGTGAATCCAAAGGATGCTTGTTTCCTTTAATTTCACTCAGGAATGCCTTAGCTGAGCCGAAATTGAGATACATGTCAAGACGCACAGGCAGATGATTTCTGTCATCGGTAACGTAAAACGTGATAACTTCTTTCTCTTCACCCTTGACATATTCAACGAGAGAGAATACCAGACAACGGAACTTTAAGCCGTTCTCTACCTTGCACGTTTCTTTTCCTCTATATATAAGTGTCTGTTTTTCCACGTCTTTTCCAGTCGCCATGGAAAATAATATCTTATCTCCAGGAACATAATCGGAAGCATCGTAAGAACGTGCCTGAAGAAGTATGCTTAACATATCATAAACACAAACCGACAATTCTTGATGGTCAGGTTCTCTTTTTTTACCATTTACCGATCTTGACTGATCTACAATACATTTACCGTTACGATAACTGAACGTTACATCATCAACACTATATCTTTTCCCTTCTGCAGCCCCTTTGCGGAAATATAACGGAACAAGATCGGTGGATGTGATACATGTCAGTGTGTCACGCATTCTGAAAAATATATCTATCCTCTTGTTTGTATAAGATTCAAGGTCGGTTTTCAGACATGATCTTCCGTTATACATTACAGAATCAACCGTCATTTTAGCCCATCCGGCATTTATCCAGATGAATTTCCAGTTAAACTTAAGTTCATACGACAATTCTTCGCCCGGCTTAATGGCATCATTATATGCCCCGCATTGTGCCCTGGTTCCTGTTACAGCAAACAAGGCAATCAAAAAAGAAAAGAATATTTTTTTCATCATGATGTCAATCCTAATTTTTTAGCTCGTTCCTTATTTCTGTCTTTTATCTTTTTAGCCTCTTCCGGCTTTTGTTTCTTTATTTCATCAAGTTTTTGTCTGTCAAGAGGGACAGCCTTAACATCCCAGTCTTCCTCGAACTCGAAGTTTGCTTTCATTTCCCATACTTTTGGGAAATAATATACTTCTTCCGGCTGGATTTTCTTATCATATACGCCTGTATCCCATTTTCCGTTGTTATTGGAATCTATATACATTCTTATATAATATTTCGTATTAGGCTGAAGGAAATAGAAATCGCACGTATTGCTTTCCTTTAATTTCTGTTCCCTTACTACAGCATCACCGGAGTTCAAAAGCTGTACTACGGCATTGCCTTCCACACCTTTTATATTTAAATAAAGTGTTCCGTACTCCTCAAGGGTCTTTATCTTGACGGTATTTTCCACCTTGTTGGTATGCAGACCATATATGCTTTTAATTGCAGTAGAATCTATTCTCAAACGGTATTCATTGCCCGGTTTCCAGTCGCTGAGGATATAATATCTGCGTGGAACCACACTATCAGAAACAAACACAAAGCGTTCCTCGTTCCAAAGTGTATCTACCTTGACATCTACATGTATGGCTGCAGTATCAATACTCTGTACCGGTTCCTCAAAACTTATACAGATATTGCGGTTTATGTCCATGGAAGAAGGCGCATCAACGTTCATCTTGAAGAACACTGTTTCGACAACATTCAGCGTATCGCCTTTCTTTCTTCTCTTCTTCATCTCCTTTTCCTTCTTTTCCATTTCCTCCTTAGCCATAGCAAGACGTTTTTCCTTGCTAAGCTTATTCATCATATATAATGTATCTCTTTTAGGTACGAGATTTCCAAGAGTATCTGTGTACAGATAATCCAACTGAAGGGTAAGGGTATCTCTTTCGCAAAGCACTGTATCCTTTATCCAGTATCTGATGGTATCATTTTTCAATGATGATTCTATTATGAATGCATCCTTCTCATCAAAATCAAGTCCGGTTACGGTTGGCAGAGTATCGGCTTTCGCGCTGAAATAGAGGGAGAAACGATTAAGCTGTTCTCTTTCGCTTTTTGCAAGATATTGCATTGTGGTTTCTTCCTTGAATGCTCTGAGAATTATATCATCGGGCATGAAATGAGTGTAATGCACTGTCTTGACTGTATCAATTTTAAGAGTGTCTATGGCATTCCAAGTAGTGTCCTGCCTGGTGGCCGGTTCCATAGAAGGTATAATAAGAGAATCGGAATATGCTATTATCTCTGTCTTCGAATCGAAAAGATAATTCTGATTTCCATCCTTAAGGGCGTAAATACGGTATTTACCGGGAGCGACACCCTTGATAGAGAAACGTCCGCGACTGTCGGTACGCGATATTCTGTCAAACGGAAGTTTCGTAAAAGCTGTGTCATTTAGATTTTTATGCAGACCGACCTGAATACCTTTTATAGGTTCCAAGTCCTGAGCATTGAGCACAGTTCCGGCGACCTCCATAGTATCGATGGTTTCACCGGTAGAAAATGCATAAGAAAAGTTTCCCATCGGATTACCCTCATTATTGTCAACAATCGCATCGCCAAAGTCTATGGTATAAGTAGTATTCGCTCTAAGAGTATCGAAAAACTCTACGAGCACTCGTTTTCCACTTGCCTTAACCTCAGGCATTTCAGTCTGGGGAGGAGAGATTATGACCTTTTCAGCAGCATTTTCTATCTTTATAAACTCATCAAACTCAATAGCTATCTTCTTACGGGTATTGCCTGTGGAATTAGGATCCGGTGTGGCACGTACGAACTTAGGAGGAGTTTCATCATATGGTCCACCGTCCGGAGTTCCGGTACTGGCACATGCATATAATATCAGAATTATGACTGCAAACGGTAAGATATGTAGTGATGAGAATTTCATTTTCTGTTATAGATAGTTTTTTGTTTATATTATTCGTTCAGTTTCAACATGCTTTCAATGTGTTCGCGGTTATTGCTAAGACGTGGAACCTTGTGCTGGCCTCCTAATTTACCTTTTTGCTTGAGCCAGTCATGAAAGAGATTCGGACGTGCCGTAATGATTTCCAGTTCCTGAAGGGTTATATCCTTATGTCTTTTTGCTTCATAATCGGAGTTTATGCTCTGTAATGCCTTATCGAGGACATGACGGAAATGTTCTACTGAATCAGGCATCTTGCTGAACTCTATAAGCCACTGATGGCGACACTTGGCATTAGAATCCATGAAAACAGGTGCTGCTGAATATTCTAAGACTTGTGCTCCTGTTTCGCGGCATGCTATCTGCAGTCCCTTTTCGGCATTGTCCACCATTAATTCTTCGCCAAAAGCATTGATAAAATGTTTGGTACGGCCGGTTATAACGAATTTATAAGGGTTCTTTTGCGTGAATTTCACTGTATCACCGATGATATATCTCCACAAGCCGCATGACGTACTGATTACCATGGCGTAATTCTTTCCTACTTCCACATCCCATAACGGAACGATTGAAGGATTCTCGTTTTCAAACTCATCCAACGGAATAAATTCATAGAATACATCATAGTCTATCATCAACAGCATAGCCGGATCGGACAATGAACTCTGAAGACCGAAAAATCCTTCGCTGGCATTATAGGTTTCCATATAATGCATTTTCGGTGAGGCTATCAGGCTTTTATATTGTTCTCTATAAGGTGTGAAGCATACGCCGCCATGGAAAAAGACTTCCAAGTTAGGCCAGACCTCATCAAGTGTAGAGGCACCTGTTTTCTCAAGTATCTTCTTTATTACTGCCAGCATCCATGAAGGCACACCGGATATGTTGGTAATATTCTTGTGTATAGTAGATGAAGCTATTTTCTCAACCTTTTCCTCAAATTCGCTCAGCAAAGCTATTTCTTTGCTTGGGACACGAATCATATTAACCAAAGGATTGACATTCTGAATAAGTATGGCCGACAGGTCGCCTACCAGACTGTCCTTTACATTATAATTAGGAGAATGACTACCTCCGAGAATCAGACCTTTGCCTGAAAAGAAGCTACTCTTCGGATTCTCGCCAAGATATAATGCCACTGCATCAATACCTCCACGATAATGAATATTCTTTAGGCCATCAGGCGAAACCGGAATAAACTTGCTCTTGTCGTTTGTAGTCCCTGAAGATTTGGCATACCATTTAACAGCACCGTGCCATAATACATTTTTTTCACCATGGCGCATGCGGTCTACATAATCCTTTACATCTTCATATGTCTGTATAGGGAGTTTCTGGAATCCTGAATAACCATTAATGGCATTAAAATTGTATTTCTTACCCCACTCTGTATCGGACGCGGCAGATATCAGTTTTTTCAGGACTTTATTCTGAATTTCTTCTGCATGTGCAGAATATCTTTCTATTTGTTTCCTACGCGGTGCAAATATTCTGTCAATCAATTGGGTTGAGTTCATATTGATTACATTTTTTTTCAAATTCTTATTATTGCAAAGGTAGGTTTTTTCTCTTTATATATATGATTGACATGATTATTTTTTTATTAAAAACGAGTAAATCTTGTTTTTTTAATAACTTTACATCACAATTAAATTTCTTGGCTTATGAAAATAGGAATATTGACATCCGGTGGAGACTGTCCGGGTATTAACGCAACTATACGAGGAGTGTGTAAAAGCGCACTAAACCATTACGGAATGGAAGTTTATGGTATTCATAACGGTTTCAGAGGATTGATGGACGGACATATAAACAGGCTTACTGAAGAATCCATTTCCGGATTACTTACATTGGGCGGAACTATATTAGGGACTTCAAGGGAAAAGCCATTCAAGAAAGCTTCCGCAACGTTAAATAACGACAAGCCTTCATTAATTCTTAAAACGCTGAAAGATTACGGAATAGACTGCCTTGTATGCATAGGTGGAAACGGTACACAGAAGACTGCAGCCAAACTTATGGAAGTGGGAGTAAACGTTGTAAGTATTCCAAAGACCATAGACAACGATGTGTGGGGAACGGATATTTCATTCGGATTTGACTCAGCTGTTTCAATAGCTGCAGATGCGATAGACAGGCTGCATTCAACGGCCAGTTCTCATCAAAGAGTAATGGTTATCGAGGTTATGGGACATAAAGCCGGATGGTTGGCACTTTACTCCGGTATGGCCGGAGGTGGCGACATTATACTAATGCCTGAGATTCCTTTCGACATTCATAAAATAGGAGATACAATCATAAACAGACTGAAAAAAGGAAAGCCATATTCTATTGTAGTCGTGGCCGAAGGTATAAACACTCCTGAAGGAAAGAAAGCTGCCCAGTATATAGCAGAAGAAATAGAATATGAAACGGGGTTTGAAACACGCGAAACAGTACTCGGATATATACAGAGAGGAGGCAGCCCTACAGCTTTCGACAGAAACTTAGCTACACTCATGGGCGGACATGCCGTGGAGCTTATCTCAAACGGACAATACGGAAGGATGGTTGCATTGCAAGGAAACAGAATAGACTCTATTCCTATTTCAGAAACAGCCGGAAAACTGCGATTGGTGACAGAAGACCATGAATTGGTTGTACAGGGAAGACGAATGGGAATCTGTTTCGGATAAGAAAACAGAAACCGGCTCTGTGAATATCAGAACCGGTTTTTATTTTTGTTTTTCTATTTAGCCCAGAATAACTTGGTATAATATGTATCTTCAGCCTGTACATCCTTATAATACGGATTATAGTCCATTTCTGTAGTAGGATATTTCCATCGGGTAGGCACATTAGGAATTGTACCTGCTACTTCCGGAAATACAAGACCAGAAGGATAACCTGTGCGACGAATATCACTCCATGCCTCTCTACCGGCTGTAATGGCGAAATGCAACCATTTCTGGGTTATTATGGCATCCTGCTTATTTTCGTATTTCGTATCGGTCCATTTTGCTTCTGCAAAAGAATTTATCTCTTCCTCAGTAGGAGCCTCATATTTTCTGGAATTCTCGCCAGTACTTATTGAGTCGTAATAATAGTACAGACTTATAGACTGACTGACTGCTTTAATAAATTCTTCTTTTGCCTTATCTTCGTCTGCCGCAACTCCATAACTCATATGATATGCTTCAGCTTTAAGGAAATGGATTTCAGGGGATGCCATAATCAGCATATCAAACTTGTCGTTCTCCCAAAAGAATCCTTTCTGAGTAATCTGTGAAAATCCGGTATTGCCATAAGCATCCGTAGCCTGGGAATTATAATATTCAGTAGCTTCGTCAGCTACAGTAAGGTCAGTTCCGAGATATCTGTTTTCATCTTTGGCCCGGAATATTTATTTGTAATACTTATAGGATTATAATATAGAAGTATTCTTGGGTCGTCTGTACCTTTTACATATAACCCTGTATTCTGATTGTCATTATCATCCATATCATAATTACCGTTAGAAAGCATCCTGTCTATCACCGCGCCTGAAGCCTGTCTGTTCGTAACCCAGTCGCCAAGTCCTTGTCCGGCGGTAAAATTTAACTGTCCGGATTCCTGATTTACAATAAATGGTGTATCTGACACACCATAATCCCAATAAAAGGATTATGATTTTTACTAAGAATATTAAACCATTTGACAAAATTTTATTTCTCCATTACAATAAGTTCAAGCTTCTTTGCATTGGTACGTGTCTTGAGCCAGTCAGACATTCGTTTCTTATCAGTAGCGGACGGTTTCTTGGCACACTGCAATATGGCGAATGTAAGCGTATCCGGTTTAAGACTGTCCATTTCAAGACGGATGCTGCGTGAAAGTGCTACAGACTTAATTCCATTACCAAACAAGGCCTTCATCTCTCCTGCCAATCTGCTGTCAGCCTGTCCACTGCGGGTATAAAGTTCCAACAGAGTTTTTAGAGAATCAATCTCATGCTGCTGTTGAGCCAATTTCTGTTCGCTCTTCTTATAGAAATCCTCCATCACCATCGACTTGATATTGCTGATATCCATCTCGCCGTTGTTCACTCCCTGGAAGATTGTAAGCTTCGTATTCTTCAGATTATATTTCTCTAATTTACGTTCAGCCAATGCTATCTGTTCTTCCGAAACCTCATTGCCGACCATTACCACCTTTATCTCGCGTTTATGATAAGATATCTCACGGCTAAGAATCTGTGAATTAGGGAACTGAAGTTCTTCAGTAATATAGTCGTTTGCAGCACTATGATAGAATGTTTCCTTCACTATACCGTATGTTAGATAAATGGCAGGACACATAGTCACAAGGGCTATGGCAATTATGTACTTACGCACAAGTTTCTCGCGGTTCTTATCAACAAACTCCTTGTGTCTGAACTTCATAAACCGTACCCCAAGGAAAGTGGCAAGACTTATGAACACTGAGTTGATAAAATAGAGATAGAAAGCTCCCAGGAAATAAAGCAGATTGCCTGTAGCCAATCCAAATCCGGCAGTACAGAGCGGCGGCATCAATGCTGTAGCAATGGCCACACCAGGTATTACGTTTCCCTTCTCCTTTGTAGCCACAGCCACTATACCGGCAAGACCACCAACCAGGGCTATGAATACGTCGTAGATAGTAGGCGAAGTACGTGCCAACAATTCCGATTGCACCTCGTCAAGCGGAGTAAAGGCAAAATATATCGTAGCGGTAGTTACACTGAACACAGTTGCTATGAAATAACTCTTCAGAGAGCGTTTCATAAGTTCGAAATCGTTGATACCGATAGCAAGTCCCACACCCATGATAGGTCCCATAAGCGGAGAAATCAGCATGGCACCAATGATTACGGCAGTAGAATTGACATTCAGTCCAAGAGAGGCTATGAACGTGGCAAACACAAGAATCCACAGATTCGCTCCACGGAATTCCACTCCATTGCGGATGCTTTCAACCGTGAGTTGCTCATCCTCCATGCTTTTGTTCAAGTCCAGATAATCATCGTAAAACTTTCTTATCAGGTACTTCTTTCTGTTGTTCAGTTCCATACTACTATTTCTTTATAAATCGGTTAATAACAGGGATACTTCTCAAAGGTAAGTCTTTTCTTATGATATATGCAACATATAGCACAAGTAATAATGTACGGAAAGCAATACGCAACACTGTATTTTCAGGATAAATGTATATTGATGCCACATAAAGCACTGCCGCAAAAACCAGATAGACGAACATATCCTTTATAGGATAAGCCACAGGATATTTCTTCTGACCAATAAAATAAGACAGAACAGTGATAAGTCCGTAACCGGCCACCGATGCCCATGCCGAAGCCAGGTATCCGTATTCAGGTACAAGCCAGATATTAAGTATAAGTATCACCGCACATCCTATAAGAGAGAAATATGCTCCCCAACGTGTTTCGTCAATCAGCTTATACCAGAAAGAAAGATTAAAATAAATTCCTTTCAGTATCTCAGCTCCCATTACTATGGCAACCACACTAAGGCCTTCCCAATAGTCCGGAGCTACCATATATTTCAGGATGTCCATATAGAACATAACAGCCAGAAACGCCAGCAATGAGAAAATAAAGAAATACTTCATGGCTCCGGCGTAGGATGACGTGCTGTCCTTCTTATTGCTGTTGCCAAACACAAAAGGCTCGTAGGCATATCTGAAAGCCTGGGTGAACATAGCCATAATCATTGCTACCTTGCTTGTGGCACTATAGATACCAAGCTGCACAAGTCCTTCCTGACGGTCGTCATATAGGAAGGGATATATCATCTTGTCAACAGTCTGGTTCAATATTCCCACTACTCCGAATATCAGTATCGGAAACGAATAGCTTAACATACGTTTCTGAAGTGCGAAATCCGGCTTGAAAGTCAGCTGTCTCAGTTCCGGGATAAAGAAAAGCATCTGTGCTGCCGACATTATCAGATTTGACACGAATATGTAGCCCACCAGATAGTCCGGATTATAGAACCATGAAACCAATGAAGGCGCATGTTCGTTCAGCCATGGACAGAGAAGAAGGAAAAAGAGATTCAGAACTATATTGCCAATGATATTGAAAAGCTTGATTGACGCAAATTTTATAGGCCTTTTCTTATATCTGAGCCATGCGAAAGGAATACAAAGAAACGAATCGAGAGCCACTACTACCATCATCATTCCTACATAGTCCTTATGGTCGGGATATTCAAGGAATTGCGATATAGGCTCCAGAAATATCAGACCGAGAATGACGAAAAGCAAAGAAAGTCCACCCACGAAAAGCGATGTATTAGAGAATACCTTTACAGGGTCCTCTTCCGACTTGTTTGCAAATCGAAAAAAACCTGTCTCCATACCGAAAGTAAGGAACACAAGTATAAGTGCCGTATATGCATATACATTTGACACTACTCCGTAGCCCCCCGACTCTGCCGAAAGGACTGCCGTATATAGCGGAACGAGCAGATAGTTGAGGAAACGTCCTACTATACTGCTCAGTCCGTAGATTGCTGTATCTTTAACTAATGACACGTTGGTAATTAATAATTAAAAATTAATAATTAAGAGCTAATCAAAAAGCGTTTTTTCCTGTTGCCAGATGCTCCTACCAAGATGTTTGTATGCCAACTCTGTAACTTCACGACCACGCGGAGTACGTTTCAGGAAACCTTCCTTTATAAGGAAAGGCTCATATACTTCCTCCAATGTACCGGGGTCTTCACCCAAAGCAGTGGCAATGGTAGTAAGCCCTACAGGTCCCCCATTGAACTTGTCGATAATAGTACAAAGAATCTTGTTGTCTATCTCATCGAGTCCATAGCGGTCGATGTTCAGAGCTTCAAGAGCATATTTGGCTATTTTCAAATCAATATGTCCGTCTCCTTTCACCTGAGCAAAATCACGCACTCGTCGGAGCAAGGCATTCGCTATACGAGGTGTTCCTCGGCTTCTTGACGCAATCTCACCGGCCGCCTCCTCATCGCATGTCACCCTGAGAATACCGGCCGAACGCATGATGATACGTGACAGAACATTCTCATCGTAATACTCTAAGTGAAGATTTATACCGAATCTGGCCCTAAGCGGTGCAGTAAGCAATCCGCTGCGTGTAGTAGCACCTACAAGAGTAAAAGGATTCAAATCAAGCTGTATGCTTCGTGCCGACGGTCCCTTGTCTATCATTATATCTATACGATAATCCTCCATAGCAGAATACAGGAACTCCTCAACTACCGGACTCAGACGATGTATCTCGTCGATAAACAACACATCATTAGGTTCCAGACTTGTCAGTACACCGGCCAAATCGCCCGGCTTGTCAAGTACAGGCCCTGAAGTAACCTTGAAACCCACTCCAAGCTCGTTGGCTATGATATTACTCAATGTAGTCTTTCCCAATCCCGGAGGTCCGTGAAGCAGCACATGGTCCAGAGCCTCAGCCCTGAGCCTTGCAGCCTTCACGAAGATACGCAGATTATCGACCACCTTGTCCTGTCCGCTGAAATCCTCGAACTGTAGCGGACGTAAAGCGTTTTCAAAGTCACGTTCCTTTCCCGTAGGCTTATAATCTCTTATATCAAACTGATCTTCCATATAATATTGTAAAATACAAATGCAAAAGTACAAAAGAAAATCATGATAAGAGCATATTTAAGCCAAAATAGGATAAACAGAAGAAATGTAATGTATTTTTGAAATAATCTTTTAACTATAATATTTATAATTATGGGAATTACATTATTTAAAAGGAAACTTAAAAATGGGCGTACTTCGCTTTATGTCAACTACAGCACAAATGGTAAAAGGAGAAAAGAGTCATTGGGGATTATATTGGAAGTACCCAAAGACAAGGCAATACGTGAGTCTAATAATGAAAAACTAAGGATAGCAAAATGCATAGTATTACAACGCGAACTATCTTATCTGCAGAACAATTATAAAACATATTTGCCGTCTGTTCTTTCAGAAACAGAATCCGAGAAGAGTTCTGAAACAGAAGTACATGTAAATCTGCTCGAAAGCTTCAATGAATATATAGCCCAATATTCCAATAAAGACATAAGGCTAGTAAAAGCCGCAAAAGTACAACTGAGAGAATACATCAATTCAGACATTCTATTGCCTGTGCATGTTACAAATTCTTTTTGTCTTGGTTTTCAGAAATTTTTGAACAGCAAATACAAAGGAAATACACCTGCGCATTATTTTAAGAAATTCAAGATGTTTCTGGGATATTGTATAGAAAAAAATTATATAGAAATTAATCCAGCCTCTAACATACGTACTCCACAACATAACGTCATAACGAAGAATATACTGACACCAGAAGAAATAAGCAAGATGGCTTATACAGCATGCAAATCTCCGGAATTAAAAAGAGCTTTTCTCTTTGCCTGTTACAGCGGTTTACGCTGGAGCGATGTGGTTAATCTAAAGATGTCCGACATTGATTATGAGTCACGCATATTGACAATAACCCAACAGAAAGTATCAAAAAGTTCATCGTGCGCTGTATTACATTTGTATTTATGTAATAGCGCTATAAGGCTGCTCAACAACAATGGCCAAGCACAGCACGGCGAAGAGAAAGTTTTTTCTTTACCATCACACACTTATGCCCTAAAAATCCTTAAGGATTGGATATCTGAAGCCGGAATAAAAAAACATATAACGTTCCATTGTGCCCGTCATACATTTGTAACATTATTAATATCAAACGGAGTTGATATCAAAACGGTCTCATCACTAGCCGGACATTCTACCACCAGGCATACGGAAGCATATATGCATGTTATAGATAAAAACAAGAAAAAAGCCATTGACAGTATGCCTGAGCTGCCTGACTATATTTTATGATATGCCGATTGTGCAATATAATTTAAGTTGATGTTCAGTAGCCGTCCGGGCTATTTTTTAACAATGTGGAAAATATGTTTTTCATCAATACCCCTTGTTAATGAATTTCATTTCACTTAATACTTCAATGCCGTAATTGATTAAATAAGAATAACTTGATTATTTTTAATTTATAAATTAAAGTTTTTTTATCATGAGAAAAAAGTATTTAAGTGCACTTCTGTTTGGAACTATGATTGCAGTTTCAACAGGAACTTTTACATCTTGTAAGGATTATGATGATGAAATCTCAAATCTTCAGGAGCAAGTAGATGCAATAAAAGCTTCTGTGGCAGATTTGGAGAGTAAGATTCAGTCTGGAAACTGGGTTACATCTTTGAAAGATGTTGATGGTGGTTTTGAAATCACTTTTAATGATGGTAGTAAATATACTATTGTAAACGGGGAAACTGGAGCAACAGGAGCGGCAGGAACACAATGGACTATAGAAAATGGTTATTGGGTGCTTGATGGTGTACCTACAGAATACCCTGTTACAGGTCCTAAAGGTGACAAAGGAGAACAAGGTGACAAAGGAGATGCTGGATATTCACCTACAATAAATCCTCAGACTAGAACATGGATGGTTTGGAGCGAAGAAGAAGGTAAAGCTGTAGATAGCGGTATAGTTGCCAATACTTCTATTTACGTAGTAGAAAGCATTGACAAACCATGCTATACTCTCTATGTTTTGGAAAAAGATACTGAAGGAAACAATTTATCCGACTTTGCAGAAATTATTCTCCCTACATCTTCACAAATTGCCGATTTGAAACTAATGAATATTGATAACGGCAAGATACAAGAAGGTGCAGCAGAGTTGAAATACTATTACGGTGCAGTCCCATCAGGTAGTGATATAGAATTTGATGGTGATACTTATGAAGAGAACCAAACTCTATACAGCCATGTGACTCGCTCAGTAATATATGCGCAAATTAACCCTGCAGATGTTAACTTCGCTGATCCTGAGATAGGCTATAAGTTCCAGCTTCTAAATTCACATGGAGAATCTTCATATGATATAAAAGCTTTTGAACAGTATTCTACAGAAAATCCTTTGTCAAGGGCAGCTAAAGTTAATAAAGGCATATATAAATTGACAGTAGGCGAAAATATTAATACAACAGGTGATGCATATGCATTATCAACAAAAGATGCTTACGGCAACGAAATTATTTCTGCCTATGATTTAACCATAGCAAGTGTGAAAGTAACAAACCAAGCATTAAAGGACGGTGAAGTTTCACTTGATGTAAATAAAACACACAATTTGTATGACGTTGCATTGGATGAGACAAATAATTCTTCTGTTGGTGAATACAATACTCTTGATGATGTTGCCGCCTATTATTTTACAATTCCAAACGGAACAAATAATGTAGAATTAAATGGAGATAATATCAAATCAACGAAAGCACAAACTGTAGATGTAACTGTGCATTATTTAACACTACAAGGAGAAGAAAAAAACAATACACTTACCATTAACTTCCACACTATCGTTGATTTAGGAACTATAAACGTAGCTCTTGACGCAAACATAGCTCGCGAAAGTGCTGGACCAACTTATCCTGAAATTGTAAAATATCTCAATGCAGAAAGTGTTAGCCAGATAATTTCAGACAATGGAATTACAGCTACCTCTAGTGAAACTGAATATGATGTTTATTATACTAGTTCCGGCATAAGTGGAATAGAATATAAACTCATCAAAATGAAACAAGATGATGCGGATAATGAACTAAAGAATGGTAACTTCTACATAATGGCTACTATCTCACCTGAATCAGTAGATGATACTAACCACGAAAGCGAATTTGAATTAAAATCTGCCGGTGTTAGCTACGCAATCTGCAATCTGAACATCAATGTGGTTAGAAACGATGATATCTTCACATATTTCAAGAAATCATTATGGTTCGAAGAAGGTTCATGGGACGCTGTTGCATATGGTACGCCAAATAGTAGCAAAGTTGGGGTTGATTTATTTAATCTCTTTGCAGAAAACGTAAATGGAACACCTGTAGAAATAACAGCAATAGAACAAGAACACTTCAAGTTCGCAGACAAAGCCACAGTAGATTCATGGACTCCATCTGCAGTGATAAACAATCATAACTTAAGCATTGCAAACAGCCAAATGTACAAAACACATACATTGACTGCAAACTATTATCCTTGGGGAAATGAAAACTTGACACCAATAAGTCAAGAATTTACCCTGACATTCAAGTCCCCATTCCGCGAGGCTGAGAAGAAGCAGGCTAAAGAAATTGTATTTACTTCATTGAGTCAAGAAGAAACAATCTCCAATGCAGATTTTGAATGGATTGATCCTCGTTCAAAAGAAAAATTTAGCTGGAGTAGTAATAGTGAAGTTTCGTCAATGACTCTAAGCTTATCAGATGAATTATTCTTATATGTAGGATTTGGTGCGACTAGTAAGGACTATGCGAACCTAAAAGATACGGCTGCAAAACTAAAATTCAAACAAGGAGTAACTATGCCTGTTTCAACAATTGAGGGCATAATGACCCTTACTGTTACAGATGCTTGGGGAGTTAAAACAACTCAAGAAGTAAAAGTTGTATTACAACCTTAATTGCGTCAGATAGAATGCGTATGTATGAACTAGAATAAACCCAGTTTTAGTTTTTCCATACCATATTAATTTAAAAATTAAAGTGCGTCCACATATTGGGCGCACTTTTTTTATTAAAAAGTCTCTATATAAAGTTATAAAAATATATTCCAATATAATGCTTAGAAGTTATATAT
>NZ_DXVR01000045.1:4059-20797 GCF_019417265.1 Bacteroides sp. | reverse complement strand
CAGAAGAATAATGCAGCAGATAACTAACTAAATCGTAACCTATTACTATCATGAGCGATTAACATACGCTCATTTCCAATAAAATACACTCTTTTCGTAACTTCAATTTACAAAATTACTCTTTTTAGTCCACCCAACAATTCATAAGGTAAGTTTTCATCAATTTATGACATAATTAAATGGAGCTTTTGTCTGATTTTATATAACTTTACATGCCGTAAACAAGACAATGTCACGAATTATGAGGAAAATTATACTTGTAACAGGCGGTCAGCGTTCCGGCAAGAGTTCGTATGCCGAAAGGACAGCTCTTTCAATGACGGATAATCCGGTCTATGTGGCAACCGCACATATCTGGGATGACGAGTTCAGAGAAAGAGTAAAAAGACATCAGCTGGGAAGAGGCAGTAACTGGACAAATATAGAGGAAGAAAAATATCTTGGGAATACAGACATCAAGGGCAGGGTGGCAGTAATAGACTGTATCACACTGTGGTGTACGAATTTCTATTTCGAAACACAGGATATAGAAAAGTCGCTCGAGATGGTAAAGGCGGAATTTGACAAGTTCACATCTCAGGATGCAACTTTCATATTCGTAACCAACGAAATAGGGATGGGAGGAACATCCGAGAATAAAGTACAGCGTATGTTTACAGACCTGTTAGGATGGGCAAACCAGTATATAGCATCAAAAGCCGATGAAGTAATATTTATGGTGAGTGGAATACCAATGAAAATTAAATAATATGATAAACTTTAACATCAGACCTACGGCAAACAAGAATCTGGAAGATATGGCCGTAAACAAGATAAACAACCTTACCAAGCCTAAAGGCTCTCTTGGAAGACTTGAGGAGCTGGCTTTGCAGATTTGCATGATTCAGGAAACGACTGAACCGACACTCAGAAACCCACACAACATTCTGTATGCAGCCGACCACGGTATAGTGGAGGAGGGGGTAAGTCTCTCGCCAAAGGAAATCACATGGCAGCAGATAAGCAATTTCCTGCATGGTGGAGCCGGTATAAACTTTCTGTGCAGACAGCATGGCTTCAAGTTGGTTATAGTCGATTCCGGAGTAGATTATAACCTGCCGAAGGATAAAGGTATTATTGACAGAAAAATAAACCGCGGTACAAAGAATTTCCTTTACGGAGATGCAATGACGGAAGAGGAAATGGAGAAATGTCTGGAGTATGGAGCGGAATGTGTCACAGCAGCCTATAACGACGGATGTAATGTGGTAAGTTTCGGCGAAATGGGAATCGGAAATACGTCGGCTTCATCGCTCTGGATGACTTGTCTTACCAATATTCCGCTTAAACAGTGTGTAGGTGCAGGAAGCGGACTCGACAATGCAGGAGTAACCCACAAATACAATGTTCTGAAACAGGCTCTCGACAACTACAAAGGCGAATATACAGTAGAAAATATCATGAAGCGTTTCGGTGGGTACGAGATGGTAATGGCAGTAGGAGGTATGCTCCGTGCTGCTGAACTAAGGATGATAATCATTTTGGACGGTTTCATTATGACCAACTGTATGCTGGCTGCATCAATGATAAATCCTAATGTAAAGGATTACGCAATTTTCGGACATACAGGCGATGAAAGCGGACACAAGCTTATATTGGACTATATGAGTGCAAAACCTTTGCTAAGCCTTTCTCTGAGGTTGGGAGAGGGGTCTGGAGCAATATGCGCATACCCGATAATAGATTCGGCTGTAAGGATGATAAACGAGATGGATACTTTCAGCAACGCATCAATCACCAAGTATTTCTGACACACGGATATGAACAACATACTTGCAGCACTGATGTTCTTTACGCGCCTCCCTTTCTGGAAAGTCAAGACTGTTCCGCAAGAGAGTTTCAAGCACGTGGTAAGCTACTGGAGTTTCAGCGGATGGCTCACAGGCGGAATAATGGCGTTGGTATTCTGGGGTGCATTACACTTTTTCAACGTGGAAACATCCGTTATCCTTGCTCTGATATCAAGAATCCTCGTTACCGGAGCATTGCATGAGGACGGACTTGCCGATTTCTTCGACGGTATGGGCGGAGGAAGGGATAGGGAAGGCATACTCAGAATAATGAAAGATTCGCATATAGGCAGTTATGGCGTACTGGCTTTGATTCTGTACTATCTGACAGCCTATTCCGTTTTGTCATCATTACCTGAAGATATAATACCGTCTGTACTCATCTGTGGTGATACTTTCAGTAAGTTTGTGTGCGGACATATAATCAACCTGCTTCCATATGCACGCGAGGAAACTGAAAGCAAAGCTAAAGTGGTTTACTCGGGAATGAGCATCAAGGAAAAGGTCATATCACTGGCCGGAGGAATTATACCGCTGTATTTCTTTCCTATGCAATACGGATGGGCTCTGATAAGTCCGATAGTGGTATTCCTGTTTCTGATATTATACCTTAAAAAGAAATTAGGCGGATATACGGGCGACTGCTGTGGAGCAGTATTCCTACTCTCCGAACTAGGTTTCCTTATAACAATTGCTGCATTGACTAAATAAAAGAAAACATATGAAACTATATATAGCAAGACATACATCGGTAGATGTTCCTCACGGCACATGCTACGGCCAGACTGACGTTGCACTTCGCGACACTTTCCCGGAAGAAGCGGAAGCTGTAAAACAGAAACTTGAAGGTCTTAGTTTCGACAAGGTTTTTACCAGCCCTCTGTCGCGTTGTACTGAATTAGCGGCTTTTTGCGGATATGAAAATGTAGTCAGGGAGAAAAGAATAATGGAAATAAACTTCGGAGAGTGGGAGATGAAGCCTTTTGAAAGTATAACGGACCCGCGTATCCATGAATGGTTCAATGATTTCATACACGTACGGACTACCGGTGGAGAATCGTTTATGGACCTGTACAACAGGGTAACAGACTTCCTGAATGAACTCAAGCAAGAACCATATGATAATGTACTGCTATTTGCCCATGGTGGAATATTGGTATGCACACAAGTCTATACCGGTATGACGGAAATGAGCAAGGCATTCGAATCAGTCCCGCCATACGGAAGCGTAGTAGAGTTCGATATTTAATGATATTTTCCACTATTAAACCAACACAGAATGATAAACGGACACGGAGACGATTTATATAAATACAACGATATCAGGACGAACTTCAGTTCTAATGTGTACTCACATGTTGACCACAGCAGATTGTTCTCACACCTGACCAAGGCGATGGAGAACATAGTGTCATATCCGGAGCCTCAGCCTTATTCTCTTGAGAAATCCATCGCCGGAGAATACGGCATAGACGATGACATGGTATGCGCTACAAACGGAGCCACAGAGGCTATATACCTGTTGGCACAGGCCTATAGGGAAAGTAATTCGGCCGTACTTGTTCCTACTTTCAGCGAGTATGCCGATGCCTGCGTACTCAATTCTCACCGTCTTTATAAGTTCTATACTTTGGAAAATATACCTGATGAGGCTACAATGGTATGGATTTGCAATCCCAATAATCCTACAGGTGAGGCATATGATAGAGAAAGAATTGAAATGCTTGCAGAGAGATATCCGGGAAGATTGTTCATTATAGACCAGTCGTATGAAGCGTTTACTACGAAAAAGCTTTTCAGACCGTCCGACTCATTGAGATATAATAATATAGTAATCCTGTATTCGCTGACAAAGCATTTTGCAGTGCCTGGACTACGAATAGGGTATATAACTGCACATCCTACAATCATTAAACGCATCAGAGCATTTGTCAAGCCATGGTCGGTAAACTCACTTGCCATATCTGCCGGAATATATCTGATTGAACATAAATCGGATTACGAACTGAATCTCAATGCCCTGCTTGAAGAACGTAAACGTGTATCTGCAGAACTTGAAAAATTAGGAGTTCTTGAACCGTGGACATCAGACACTCATTATATGCTTGTACGATTGCGTTTTGGAAATGCCAAGGCACTGAAAGATTATCTGGCATGCAATCATGGAATACTAATCCGTGATGCATCGAATTTCGACGGACTTGACAACAGCTACTTCCGTATAGCCATACAGACACCTGAGGAGAATGACAAACTGATAAATGCCATCAAAGAATGGATTTACAGTTGATACATTTTGTAGGTAATCATCAGTATGCATAAAGGCAGATAACAAGTGTTTTTATTAAAAAGCATTCATTTTATTGTCAAAATAAGAAAATATGTTTTATTTTTGCCTGTGTTATTATCAAAAATAAAACAATATGACTCTATTCGATTATTCGCACATACTTACAGATACTGTTGATAAACTTTCGGACAACAACTCGTATCGCGGACTCTTTCATCAGCACAAGGATGGTGAACCTTTGCCGTCAGGAAAGGCTCTGGAAGAAATCATCGACCTTTCAAGAGCAATATTGTTTCCGGGATATTTCGGTAAATCGAATATCAACAGCCAGAACATAAACTACCATATAGGAGTGAACCTGGAAAGACTGTTCGAATTGCTGATAGAACAGATTCAGGCCGGTTTGTGTTTCGGTGTTGAAAACAGTGGTATGGAAACAAAAGACGAGCCTTGCCGTGACACAGCAGCCCGTATTGCATCTGAATTTGTAAGCCGCCTGCCGGAGATAAGGAGTGTCCTTGCAACAGATGTGGAGGCTGCATACTATGGCGACCCTGCAGCAACATGTTTTGGCGAAATAATCTGCTGTTACCCGATTATAAGAGCTATCACAAACTACAGAATAGCACACGAGCTATACACTCTGAACGTGCCTCTCATTCCAAGAATAATAACCGAGATGGCGCACTCTGAAACAGGTATAGACATACATCCGGGAGCCACGATAGGGCATCACTTCACAATCGACCACGGAACAGGTGTCGTAATAGGTGCAACATGTATAATAGGCAATAATGTGAAACTCTATCAGGGAGTTACTCTTGGAGCAAAAAGCTTCCCTATGGATGAAAACGGCAATCCTATAAAAGGAATACCAAGACATCCTATTCTTGAGGATGATGTTGTGGTATATTCTAATGCCACAATCTTAGGACGTATCACTATAGGAAAGGGAGCTACCATCGGTGGAAACATCTGGGTTACGGAAAGTGTGCCTGCCGGAGCACGCATAGTACAGAGAAAATGATACAACAATTATATATCCGATAAACAAAATACTCCGATACTTTAAAAATAAATGTGTATCGGAGTATTTTGTTTTTATACAATCAGAAATTTATCTTAAAATCCATTCCAAAGGTAAAGTTATAAAGTTCATCGAATAATGTCCGCTCATGGTTCCATCTTCATAGTATATTCCGATGGAGCCATCTGCACATTTCACTATAATGGAATATGCTCCTGAAAGGCTGTTGAACACATATTTATAAGGCCAGGTCTTACCTTTATCCTTACTGGCATAAATAGTCAGATTCCTTCTGTCGGTATCATTAGGCATTGTGTGCAGATATATATCTTCGGAATATATGAGCATATCGGCATTACAGCTGTTGCCCCATAAATCCTTGCTGGTATAGCCTTTACCCCAATTGAGTCCACCGTCGTGTGATTTGCAAAAGCTTTGCAAAACATTAGAAAACAAAGTAGGACGATTGTTTTTGTGCTTTTATTCATAATGATGCTGTTAATTGATTTATATTCGTAGTTTAGATTTTAGTAATTACAAATATATGATTTTTCCGGAAATCCGGCAAATATCAAAAAAATGCATTTTCCATTGAGTGTCTTACACAACTCGTTCGTACTATTAATAAAAAACATACAATAAAATGATAAAGAAAGGATTACTACTACCATTGATGGCATTTGCCGTTACTGCGGCTTCGTATGCCGAGAAAAGCACACAGTTGGAACTGACTTCTCCGGGTGGCGTGCATAAAGTGAAGTTTTATGGCAAGACATCCGCTTCGGGTGCCAACGTACTATATTATACAGTCGATTTCAAGGATAAGAGCATCCTGAAAGAATCGAAGGCCGGACTTCATGTAGACAACTATGTGTGGGAAATGGCTCTTGGAAAGAGAACTCTGCAGCAGCCGGAGTGCTGGATGGACAATATGGTGATTGACTCTGTTTCATATTCCAGACATAGCGGCGAATGGACACCGGTGTATGGCGAGCGCAGCTTAGTGAAGGACAATTATAATGCCGGAGTGGTATATATGTCGAAGAAAGACAAGTCAAAATACCGTCTGAACGTAGAAGTAAGAGCATACGATGAGGGCGTGGCTTTCCGCTATTTCTTCCCAGAACATCCGGATGCAATATTCCATAAAGTGACAGGCGACCTCACTGAGTATTCTTTTGCCGACGGGACTATGGCATGGAGCGAGCAGTGGGCACAGGGATGGTTTGAGCATCTTGATGTAAACGCCCTTACAAAACCGGTGGAAAGAGCTTTGACTCTTGAATTGCCAAACGGTCTTTGGGCTGCACTGACAGATGCCGATGTAGACGACTGGTGTCTTACCAAGTATCAGGCTTCTGCAGAAAAACGCAGCACACTGAAATCGGTGATGTACAGCCCTGTGGATATAGTTACATACTATGCTACTCCATGGAAGATTGTGATGGCTGCCGAAAAACCGGGACAGCTCCTTGAGCATAACTATATCATAGAAAACCTTAATCCTCCATGCGAGATAAAAGATACTTCATGGATTAAGCCCGGAAAAATTATGCGTTCTGTAGAGATTTCCACAAAAGGGGGACTGTCAACGATAGATTTCTGTGCCGAACACAATATTCCTTATATGCTTTATGACTGGAAGTGGTACGAGCCATGTACCTCACACGATGGTGATGCCACAAAGGTAGTACCTCATGTTGATATGAAAAAGGTAATCGAATATGGAAAAGAAAAGGGTGTAGGCGTATGGCTTTATGTAAACCAGCACGCTCTTCAGAAACAGATGCGCGAACTATTCCCTCTGCTTAAGGAATGGGGTGTAGTAGGAGTGAAGTCCGGTTTCGTACAGTACGCCGGCCATCGCTGGGCTGTATGGTTGCACGATATGGTTCGTCTGGCTGCCGAAAACAATCTGATGATGAATATCCACGACGAATTCCGTCCGTCAGGTTTCAGCCGTACATATCCTAACCTGCTCACTCAGGAAGGTATTCACGGCAACGAGGAGTTCCCGGATGCTACTCACAACACTATTCTGCCTTTCACACGTATGATTAACGGTGCAGCCGATTATACTATATGCTACTACGACCGCCGTCTGAAAAATACTCACGCACACCAGTTGGCTTTGTCGCTGATTATGTATAGTCCGCTCCAGACTATTTTTTGGTATGACAAACCAGCACTTTACGGTGGCGAACAGGAGATAGAGTGGTTTGAAAACCTTAAGACCGTGTTCGACGAATCGAAGGTGCTCGACGGTACTCCTGGAAAGAATATCACAATGGCACGCCGCAGCGGTGAGGAATGGTTTGTGGGTATGATTACCAACAACGACGGCTCTGACGAAGTGCTTGACCTTTCATTCCTTGACAAGGACAAGGCATATTTAGCTTGCATCTACACTGACGGAGGCGAAGCTGTGAAGACAAAAACACACGTGAAATGCTCGTATTTCCTTGTAAATTCTTCGCAGGACATAAAGTTCGGACTCAAGCCTAAAGGTGGTGCTGCCGTAAGACTGTATCCTGTAGATAAGGCTGCACAGAAAGGCTATAAGAAATACAACGGAAAAAAATTATAAAAAAACATGATTTTAGGTTAGGTATAAGAGCTTTCTCATTCGTATTAATATCAGAAAACTGTTAGTAAAGTAAGTCCTTTAATAAATGATTGTAGGATAATTGGTTAATGTATTAGTTTTATTTTTCTTCAGGTAAAAGGATTGTTTTTCATTTCGACGGACTTACACATAAAAAAGATATTATTACGATGAGAAAGTTTATTTTATTTATAGGTTTTATTTCATCAGCCGTGTTGTCGCATGCTCAGTATAAATCTCAAGTCCGGGTGTCCGACCAGGGCGACGGGACTTATGTAAACCCGGTTATTCATGCTGATTATTCAGACCCGGATGCATGTGCTGTAGATGGCAATTTCTATATGACTGCCTCCAGTTTCAACTGCACACCGGGACTTCCGATACTCCATTCTACAGACCTGGTAAACTGGAGAATCATCAACTACGCCATAAAGGATGTCGAACCTGCCGACTATTATGCATCTCCGCGTCACGGCAAAGGGGTATGGGCACCTTCAATACGTCATCACAACGGTGAATTCTATATCTATTGGGGCGACCCTGATTTCGGTATCTTTATGGTAAAAACAAAAGATATTTACGGCGAATGGGAAAAGCCTGTTCTTGTCAAGGCCGGAAAAGGTATGATTGACCCGTGTCCGATTTGGGATGAGGATGGCAAAGTCTATCTTGCACATGCCTGGGCAGGAAGCAGGGCCGGATTCAACAGCATAATCACCGTGTGCGAGATGAACAGCGAAGGAACAGCTATAGTCTCAGCTCCGGTAATGGTGTTCGACGGAAACGACGGTACAAATCACACCATCGAGGGAGCTAAATTCTATAAACGCAATGGGTATTACTACATATTCGCACCTGCAGGAGGAGTTGCCACAGGATGGCAGCTCGTACTGAGGTCCAAAAGTGTTTACGGTCCGTACGAGCCACGTATCGTTATGGCTCAGGGCAAGACAGATATAAACGGTCCGCACCAGGGGGCATGGATAGACACCCCGTCCGGTGAATCATGGTTCCTGCATTTTCAGGACAAGGGGGCCTACGGAAGAGTGCTGCACCTTAACCCGATGGAATGGAAATCCGACTGGCCTGTTATCGGTATTGATAATGACGGCGACGGATGCGGCGACCCTGTGACTGCCTACAGAAAACCTCGTACAGAAGGGAAAAACGTAATTGAAACTCCTGCCGAGAGTGATGAGTTCAACTCACGCCATCTCGGTCTGCAATGGCAGTGGCACGCCAACTATCACGATTTCTTCGGGTTTACTACCGACCTTGGATATATACGTCTTTATGGTTATCAGTTGTCTGAAAATTTCAAGAACTTTTGGGAAGTGCCGAATCTTCTTCTTCAGAAGTTCCCGGCAGAAGAGTTTACTGCTACAACCAAACTGAAAGTATCGGCAAAGGCGGACGGACAGATGTCAGGACTCATAGTAATGGGATGGGATTATGCCTACTTGGGAGTAGAAAAGTCGGGCGAGAAATTCCTGCTTAAATACGTTACTTGTCACGATGCCGAACAGGGTTCTCCGGAGTCAGTCTCTGTAGCAGGAATATTAGACAGCAGCAATTTCTTCGAAGCCGGACTGTATCCTAACTATGAAAGAGAGATTTATCTGAGAGTGCAGGTAGACAAAGGCGGAATCTGTACATTCTCATACAGCACCGACGGACGCCGTTTCCACAAGGCAGGCAGTGCGTTTACAGCACGCCAGGGCAAGTGGATAGGAGCAAAGGTTGGTCTGTTCAGCGTCACTCCTCACGGACAGGAACGCGGATGGATGGATGCTGACTGGTTCAGAATAGAAAAAAACAAGAAATAAAATATTAAGGGAAAAAGATGAAAGTGAACAAGATTATCGCAGGCTTAGGATTGATAATGCTTTCTGCCTGTGCATCCACACCTGCATCACAGATAGATGTGGACAAGACATTGCACTATTGTGATGTGCAGATACACAAAACACTCAACAGCCTCCATCAGGCTGACAGTATGGACTATACAATGATGCCACGCAATATCCTTCAGGGAGAAACCAAATGGAATCTTCGTAAGGCAACAAAGGAGGAATGGACAGCCGGATTCTGGCCGGGAGTGTTGTGGTATGATTACGAAGCAACAGGAAATGACAGTATCAGGGATGAGGCTGACAAGTTTACACGCTCTCTTGAGTTCCTCGCAGAAATACCGGCCTACGACCATGACCTTGGTTTCCTTATATTCTGCAGTTATGGTAACGGTTATCGTCTGACTGGAAACGAAGAATACAAGAAAGTGATTCTTGCAGTGTCCGACACACTTGCCACTCTCTACAAGCCTGCCGTAGGAGCAATCCTTTCATGGCCACGTAACGTAGAAATGTTCGGCGGACATAACACTATCATGGACAATATGATAAACCTCGAGATGCTGTTCTGGGCTGCCAAGAACGGAGGCAACAAGAGTCTGTACGACATAGCAGTGGCACACGCCGACAAGACTATGGAGAATCAGTTCCGCGAAGACTATACATCATATCACGTGGCTGTTTACGATACTATCACAGGTGAATGCATCAACCGCTGCACTCATCAGGGATATGCCGACAACAGTATGTGGGCACGTGGTCAGGCATGGGCTATTTATGGCTACACAGTGGTTTATCGCGAAACCCGCGAGCCTAAGTATCTCGACTTTGCAGAAAAGGTAGCTCAGGTTTACCTCGACCGTCTGCCGGAAGACTATATCCCTTATTGGGATTTCAGCGCACCGGGCATTCCTAATGCTCCACGCGATGCTTCTGCAGCTTGTGTAGCAGCCTCAGCTCTCTTGGAACTGTCAACATTCTATACAGGCGAACAAGCAGATAAATATAAAAATGCTGCAATAAAAATGCTTGTAAGTCTTGATTCTGATGAATACAGGGCAGGCGAAACAAACCATTCACTATTGCTTCACTCTACAGGCCACTGGCCAAACAAGTCGGAGATAGATGCTTCTATCATATATGCTGACTATTATTATATGGAAGCATTGTTGAGATTGAAGAAAATCAACGAAGGCAAGTCTATCTATTAATTAGCAAAACGATAATTACTACAGCATAAGAGATTCAGTTCCGGCGAGGCGACTCGCCGGTTCTTATATACACATGTAATACACTAATTATAAGAAACTTACTCAAAAAGTTGGTCAAACATTAAAAAATATATACTTTTGAAACCCAAATTAAAATCATATTATGAAGACATTAAAAAATAATTTTGACTCAATCCGCGAAAATAAGGAAAATTACCTCTCACCAAGTTGTAAAGTCTATGATTTGGAAATAGAGGGGATGGTTTGCAATACCAGCCCAACAACAGGTACAGGAGTAAATCCTGATAAAGGTGGAGTAGCAGGTTTTCCTCAATCAACAAACTTAGAGTGGAACTGAAAAAATCAGAGTTCTATGAAACATAAAAAATATTTATCTATAATTAGTTTTTCTGCCATATCACTTTTCATGGCATCATGTTCTACTGAGAATATTGATATGACGGACAAAACCCAAACACCTGGCAATACGGAATCAGAAGGGTATTTCATAACATTAACAGCCGAAGCTAATGAAAATAAATCGCGTACGCATTGGGATATAGACACAGATAATAGCTTGAAATTCGTATGGGATAAATCAACAGATGATATGATATCCTTCGTTAAGAGAGATGGTGCGTTGCTCAATTTTAGTGATGACACATATTACTCACTCACTACTGTTGAACCGGATCAGAGTACCATAAATAAAGCATCACTCAAAATAGTCAAAGGCTTGAAAAATCCATATCAGGATAATGATGTAATTTGGTCTGTTTCTCCTGTAAAAAAAGCAAAGACAAACTCTGCTGATGGTTCAGCGTCTGTGGAATTTACTCTTCCTGACGGATATGTACAGACAGACATTACCACCACTAATCATCTTATACCATATGTGTTTATGACCGGTAAAGGAACAGTCAGTAATAATTCCGCAAGTTTGAGTTTCACTCCTCTAACAGCCATTTACAGATTTAAAATCATGAATAATGATACAGAGACGCTGAATGTGACAGAAGTTGGAATAACAGGACCATTCAGAAACAAGGCTGTAATCGGAGTAGATGAAGACCCTACATATAGTGTTTCATCAGAATCCGGTACATACACTATTAAAGTAACTACAGGTGAAACAGGTATAGATATAGCCAATGGTGAAACAACATACCTGTATGCTTTGGTATTCCCTACAGAAACAGCAAATATAAAGGATAATATAACTCTCTATATAAAGGGTAAATATGGTGAAGTTTCAGCTGATTATGATGTAACAGCTGCATGTAATGCCGTTTATGATTTTAATCTGGACTCAAACAAATATTACGACATGCTGGTTCCTGTCTCACGTCAGGGAATTGTATTTAGTGGAGTAGAAATTGATGAGTTTACCCCAGGCGGCTCCTTCGATGTAACAATAGATAAATAAAAACATTCATCAGTTAATTTAAATGGCATTTAAATTATTCATGGATTTAGTTTTCAGATAAATAAATGCGTTTTTCCATTATCTGAACATCTCCACTATCTCCATTATATCATCGCCGTACTTCTCTACAGTCTTTTTGCCTATACACTTTATACGGAGAAGCTCGCGCTCGTTCTTAGGCAGGTGGTTCGACAATCCTATGATGGCCGTCTGCTGGAGCACGGTATATGCCGGAAGTCCAAGCTCTGCAGCCTTCTTTCTTCGCCATTCCACCAATGCACGATAAAGTTCCATATTTCCGATATCACTGCTCTCCTGTGCGATTTTCTTCTCCGGTTTCTCAGTTTTCTCACGCTTCTTGCTTTTCACCTCCTTGTCTTCCTCCATGCTGAGTATGGCACGCTTACGAAGGAAATCCTGCACGTGAAAACCCCGGTCGTGTACATGTTCCATCAGAGCGGATTTTATTCTCACGGCATCTGTCAGCTCGTCAAAGGCTGTTTCTAATCTTTTTCTTATCTCTTTATTGTCGGACGTAATGTCAGTACCGTCCAACAGGTCCTGAAGCGGTTTAAGCATTTCGGCAAAATATTGGGATGCACTGAATATACGGTCCTGCAAGGCAGTGTCTGTATCGCAATCGGCAGTCTGTGACGCGATACGCATATACTGGTTTTCAAATTTTGCACTGACCTCAGTTATCGACTTTTTGAAACGCTCCGCCTCACGTTTGTACATCTCCAACTGCTTGGGATAGGTTCTGTACAGATGTTCATCCACCAGTCGGATATAATGATTCAGAGATATCTCCATTTGCCTGAACCCGAAAAGCTGTTTCAGTAAGTCGGTGAAATATGTTCTCTGCATGGCCGAGCATTGTTCCATAGTGGGCACCGACCTGCGCTGCTCGTCTGTGAAGGAATCTATCACACTGTCGCTTATCACTGCACCGGCAGAGATGGGAGAACTGAGAATCAGTCCTTCGAGTGTACGGCATCGGCTCAGTGCCACGTACGCCTGTCCGTGGGCAAAGGATGACGATACGTCTATTATGGCCTTGTCGAATGTCAATCCCTGGCTTTTGTGAACCGTTATCGCCCATGCCAGTTTCAGAGGATACTGTTTGAATGTTCCCTCCACTTCCTCTACTATCTCCTTTGTTTCTTCATCCAGACGATATTTGGCATTTGTCCATTCTGCCTCCTCAAGACTTACTCTCGTGCCGGTTTCGTTTACCATAACTTCTATCCCTTCGTGCGAGATATTGGTTATACGTCCTATAGTACCGTTGGCATAACGGTGCATACCAGAAATGTCGTTTTTCACAAACATCACCTGCGCACCCTTCTTCAGTTCCAGTTCAAGCTCGGTAGGATATGAATAGTCAGGGAAATCGCCTTCTATAGTTGCCTTGAATCTGTAACTCTGCGAAGGGAGTTCGTCCAATTTCTTCTGATTGATTCTCTGTGCCTGGATATTATGTGTGGTGAGGCGGATATAACCTTCGTCATCGCCCGGATTTATACGAGGGATATATCTGCTGTTCAAGGTATTTATTATCTTGTTTGTACAGCGGTTCTCTCTTATGGCATTCAGAAGCGAGAGGAATCGTGCGTCGCTCTGACGGTAGACCTGCTTCAGTTCTATAGTGCAGAAAGATGTTTCACGCAGGGCATGGCTTGAAAAGAAATAAAGCGAGTCGTAATACTCCGAAAGCATCTGCCACTCATCGCTTTTTGCAACGGGAGGAAGCTGCTGTATGTCGCCTATAAGGAGAAGCTGAACACCACCGAAAGGCTTGCTGTTGCGTCTGAAACGGCGAAGCACATCGTCTATGGCATCCAGCAGATCGGCACGTACCATACTAATCTCGTCTATCACCAGCAGGTCTATGCTCCGCATGATGTTCAGTTTCTCTTTCCCGAAGCGGAAACGGTATTTTGCATCTCCTCCGAAAGCCGTACCCGGTATATATGGCGCAAACGGAAGCTGGAAGAAAGAGTGTATGGTCATTCCTCCGGCATTAATGGCGGCAATACCTGTCGGCGCAAGGATAATCATTCTCTTGGGCGACTTCTCGACCAAGGAACGCAGGAACGTAGTCTTACCTGTTCCGGCTTTCCCTGTTAGGAATATATTGGTACCGGTCTGTGCTATCAGGGTGCTGGCGAGTTCAAGTTCGGGATTTGTATTCATTTGCTGTAAATATTAGTTGATTAACCCGTATATGGCAAATGTAGCTTTTTTCACCGATACTTTTGATTTATAGGCTTAAAAAGTTTAATATACTCTATTGAAAAGATGAAAATGCCTGTTCATATTCTATAAATACAATCCATGTTTTTATAAATACAAGTTATATATATAAAAACACAAGTTATATTTACATATATATAAGTTGTATTTACAGAAATCGTTTAGACGTTTTCATAAATTGGAGCAATAAAAAGTATTAATGTCTGCCGATACCTAAAATTCTGCATTTACCCCTTTCTGGCAGCAATATAAACCCCGAGCATTACCAGAATAACACCTGTTACGGCATAGACGGTCAATGTCTCATCAAGGAATATGGAAGCTGCAACTGTTGTAAACAATGGATTAAGATACAGATAGTTTGATGACATTATAGTGCCTATACGCATCAACACAACATTCCATACGACAAAACAGACAAGTGATGCTAAAATACTGAGAAACATTATGTTGAGAAATACCTCATGACGTAGGAAACCTTCAATAGGGAATGAAGGCGGATGAACGATAAATGTAGGCAGGACGCATAAAGCCCCGTAAAAGAATACCTTCCTTGTAATAAATACTGAGTTATATTTCTTCGAAAGTTTGTTTATTATCAGGCTATAGAATGCCCACGACAATGCAGCGGCAAGTGTCAGCAGGTCTCCAACCGGCGATAACTTCAGAATAACACTGCCGTTGAATATAAGAATAGCTACACCAACCAGTGCCACAAATGAACCTACAGCCCATCCACGCCCCACTTTACTGTCTTTGTTTACCCAAAGAGACATAGCGGTTGTTATCAGCGGAGTTATGCATATGATGAAAGCCACGTTAGTGGTCTGAGTAAACTGCAAAGCCGTATTTTCCGTGATAAAATACAGTGTACCGCCGGTCAGTCCGGCAGCCAGTAGAGTAAGCTCATCCTTCACACTTTCGGAGAATATCCTGCGCGGAGAAATAAACCATATTCCGATATAAGCTATTACAAATCGTATAAAGAAAATCTCATGAGGGGTCAAACCATTGTTTATCAGAACTTTTGTAGATATAAATGTTGTTCCCCATACAGCTACCGTAAGTATCGCCAGAATATGATATTTGGCATTGTATAAACCTGTCATATCGTATTTATAAATTGTTGCCGCAAAATTAGATATTTTTCAACATTAATCACTGATAAATGCTACTATATAAAAGTTATCATGTATATATTTGCACCCGAATTATAAATCCAAACAACAATGCTATACTTTTACACAGACTATATGGAAGGGGCACACCCGGAAGTGATGCGCCGACTGGTGGAAACAAATCTTGAACATACCACAGGATATGGCTCTGACCAATATACACAGAGAGCAAAACAGCTTATCAGAGAGGCTTGCGGACAACCTGAAGCCGCAGTACATTTCCTCGTGGGAGGAACACAGACCAATGCCACAGTTATAGACTCACTGCTAAGACATCACGAAGGGGTACTGGCCGCCGGAAGCGCACATATCAATGTTCACGAATCCGGAGCGATAGAGGCTACAGGACATAAGGTGCTGACTCTGCCTCAATACGAAGGCAAAATCAAGGCTGAGGACATAGAGAAATATATATCCGAATTCTACCGCGACGAGACTTACGAACATATGGTTGCCCCGGGAATGGTTTATATCTCTCATCCTACGGAATACGGAACACTATACAGTCTTGAAGAACTGGAAAGCATCAGCAGCGTATGCCGCAAGGCGGATATTCCGCTGTATATGGACGGGGCAAGACTTGGCTACGGACTGGCGGCAGAGGGAACTGATGTAACTCTGAAAGATATTGCAAGGCTGTGTGATGTGTTCTACATAGGGGGAACAAAGGTAGGTGCCCTCTTTGGCGAGGCCGTAGTGGCTGCAAATCCTAAACGCTTGCCTCATTTCTCCCCTCTGATAAAACAACATGGAGCACTGCTGGCAAAAGGAAGATTGCAGGGTGTTCAGTTCGAAACTCTGTTCACCGACGGACTGTATGAGAAAATAGCCGGACACGCTGTCCGCATGGCAATGAAGCTGAAGCAGGCTTTCAAGGACAAAGGATATAAGATTTATATCGACTCGCCTACAAACCAGCAGTTCGTTTGCCTTCCAAACACAGAGATTGACAGACTTTCTCCACACGTAGGATTCGAACTCTGGGGGCCGCGCGGAGAGAAGGCAACTGTGGTAAGATTCGTCACTAATTGGGCCACTCGCGAAGAAGACGTGGACGCTTTTATAG
>NZ_DXVR01000045.1:0-4049 GCF_019417265.1 Bacteroides sp. | reverse complement strand
CTTTTATAGAATTATTATAAGAAACACCGCTAAAACATTGATTAAGCGGCTGAAATTACGTAATTTTGTACCCTAAAACAAAATTACGTAATTTTTTTTCAAACATGAATCAAGAATTCGAGCTTATCGCCAAAACATTCCAGGGGATGGAAGAAGTATTGGCACAAGAACTCACAGAATTGGGAGCCGGCAACATTGAAATCGGTCGCCGTATGGTTTCCTTCACCGGTGACAAGGCAATGATGTACAAGGCAAACTTCTGCCTTCGTACTGCAATCCGCATCCTTAAGCCTATCAAACACTTCACTGCCAACTCGGCCGACGAGGTTTACGATGCAGTAAAGGCTATCGAATGGAGCGAGTATATCGACAATACATGCAGTTTCAGCGTAGATGCTGTAGTATTCTCGGAAGAATTCCGCCACTCTAAGTTCGTTGCATACAAGGTGAAAGATGCCATTGTAGACTATTTCCGCGAGAAGACAGGAAGCCGTCCGTCGGTACGCATCAATAATCCTGACTTGGGTATCAACATCCACATCGCAGAAAACCAGTGTACTTTGTCACTCGACAGTTCGGGCGAATCTCTACACCGCCGCGGCTACCGTCAGGAACAGGTGGAAGCTCCGCTTAACGAGGTTCTCGCTGCCGGAATGATTCTTATGACAGGATGGAGAGGCGAGTGCGACCTTATTGACCCTATGTGCGGTTCGGGTACTATTCCTATCGAAGCTGCACTTATAGCACGCAACATCGCTCCGGGTGTGTTCCGCAAAGAATTCGGATTCGAGAAATGGAAAGATTTCGACCGCGAACTTCTCGACTCTATCTACAATGACGACTCGCAGGAGAAAGAATTCAACCACAAGATATACGGTTACGACAACAATCCTAAGGCAAACGAAATTGCCACTCACAACGTAAAGGCTGCCGGTCTGAGCAGAGATATAGTACTGAAGATACAGCCGTTCCAGCAGTTCGAACAGCCTAAGGAAAAGAGCATCATCATAACAAACCCTCCTTACGGTGAGAGAATCTCATCAGACGACCTGCTTGGTCTGTACAAGATGATTGGTGAAAGACTGAAACATGCTTTCACAGGCAACGATGCGTGGATATTGAGCTACCGCGATGAGTGTTTCGACCAGATAGGGCTTAAGCCAAGCGTGAAAATACGCCTGATAAACGGTGCTTTGGAGTGTCAGTTCCGTCAGTATCAGTTGTTCGACGGCAAGTTCAAGGCATTCAGAAGCGGTGAGGAAGGCAAGAACTTCAAGGCCAAGAGCGAAGAAAGAAGCGAAAGACCAAGAAGAAGGAGTGAGAAGCCTGAGTTCGGAAAAGGCGACCGCAAAGACAGAAAACCTTTCGGCAACGACAAAGGTGAAAGAAGGGAACGTAAAGACGGTGATGCCAAACCTGCATTCAGAGGAAGAAGGGCTGGCGACGGAAAAGAATTCACACGCGAAAGAAAGAGCGAGTTCAAATACCGCGACGAAAACAAGCCACGCACTCCACGTCCTTCGACAGACGACGGACGTCCTAAAGCTGCGCCTGCACCAAGATATATGCACATCAGACGCAAACCGGAAGATTTGTTGGCTACGGAAGAAAACAACGTTGATTAATACATATCCTTGCAGGGTAAAAACCTTACCCTGCAAGGTTTCATATTTTTAAAACGATTCTATAAAGTAACAGGAAAAACATGATTCTCAAGAACAAAATCATAACCCTATTGAGCATAATGGCACTTAATATCCCTACTACAGGAATCCTGGCACAGGAAAAGACATCGTTCACCCTACAGGATGTAATACCGGGAGGTGACAACTATTTCAACCTCATTCCGAAAAGAATGTCAGGCTTGAAATGGTGGGGCGACGTATGTATCCGTACAGGAGTGGAAGAGATAGTATCTATCGACAAAAAGAACGGTAAGGAAAAGACTATCATCACCTTAGAAGAACTGAATTCTGCACTTCAGGCTGACGAAAAGACCAAGGGTATCAAGCAGATACGTTCGCTCATGGGGGCTTCAATGCCATGGGGAGAGGAAAAAGAAATACTTCTCTCGCACGACGGTAACATCATAGTCTATGACTTTGAAGATAAGGCTGTCAAATCGGTTATCAAAATAAACAAGGGAGCTGCAAATATTGATTTCTGCAAGGAAAGCATGACTGTGGCATATACAGTGGGCGACAATCTGCATATAGCTTCCGAGAAGATTGCTGACAGGCAGGTTAATCCTGACATTGACATTGAGAAAGCCGCATGTGGTGGCAACGATATTCACGACATCGTTTACGGACAGGCTGTACACCGTAATGAATTCGGTATTTACAAAGGTACATTCTGGAGTCCTGAAGGAAAATATCTTGCTTTCTACCGCATGGATCAGAGCATGGTGACAGACTATCCGCAGGTAAACACTACCACACGTATAGCAACTCTCGAACCTGACAAATATCCTATGGCAGGCATGACAAGCCATAAGGTAACAGTGGGTATCTACAACCCTGAAAGCGGAAAAACAGTCTATCTGGATGCAGGTGACCCGACTGACAGATATTTCACAAACATATCATGGGCTCCTGACGAGGAAAACATCTATGTGATAGAAGTGAACCGCGACCAGAACTATGCACAACTCGTTAAGTACGATACCGAAACAGGTAAGAAAATCGGTGTACTGTACGAGGAATCTCATCCTAAATATGTTGAGCCTCAGCATCCTCTGACATTCCTTCCATGGGATGAAACAAAATTCATCTACCAGAGCCAGAGAGACGGATTCAACCATCTGTATCTGTTCGATACTAAGAAACCTAGACCTGTCACATTGGAACTGATAGAAGGTATGAACAAATACAAGGAATATGTAGAGGTGAAACAGTTCACCAAAGGCGACTGGCTGGTACAGGATATCCTCGGTTTCAACGAAGCAAAGAAGGAAGTCATTATCGCATCTACAGAGGTTTCACCTTTGCAGACTAACATCTACAGCCTAAACATAAAGAGCGGCAAACGCACTCTGATTGGTAAGGAAGACGGTAATCACAGAGCACAACTCTCTGCCGGAGGTACTTACATAATCGACAATATGACTTCGTTCAGCATAGCAGGTGAAACAAGCATATTGCCTACAAACGGCAAGAAGGGTGTCACAATCTTCACATCAAGCGACCCTATGCCTGAGAAATACAATATGCCTGAGATTACCCTTGGAACAATCAAGGCTGCAGACGGCAAGACTGACCTTTACTACAGACTAATCAAGCCGGTTAACTTCGACCCTAACAAGAAATATCCTGCTATAATCTACGTGTATGGTGGTCCTCACGCACAGATGATACACAACACTCGTTTCTACGATGCTCGTGGTTGGGATTTGTACATGGCTCAGAAAGGATATGTAATGCTTACAGTTGACAGTCGTGGAAGCGACAACCGCGGACGGGAATTTGAGAACTGCACTTTCCGTCAGCTTGGTGTGGAAGAAATGAAAGACCAGGTGGAAGGGGTAAAGATGCTACAATCACTTCCATACGTTGATGCCAACAGGATAGGGGTACACGGATGGAGCTTCGGAGGATTCATGACTACAAACCTTATGCTCACTTATCCTGAGATATTCAAGGTTGGTGTAGCCGGAGGTCCTGTTATCGACTGGAAATACTACGAGGTGATGTACGGCGAAAGATATATGGACACACCGGAAACAAACCCGGAAGGATACAAGAATTCTAATCTGAACCTGAAAGCAGGAAACCTGAAAGGACGACTGCTGATTATAATCGGTGGTGAAGACCCGACATGCGTTCCTCAACACAGTTATACATTCCTGCGTTCATGCATTGATGCAGGAACACATCCTGACTTTTTCGTTTATCCTGAATCAGGACACAACATGATTGGAACAGAAAGAGTTCATCTGCATGAACACATTTCGAGATACTTTGACGATTTCTTAAAATAAAAATTAGTTTAAAACTTATAGTCAAAAGTAATTGAATTGCGAAAAATTCCCCCAAAAGTATTACCTTTGC
>NZ_DXVR01000044.1:0-21360 GCF_019417265.1 Bacteroides sp. | reverse complement strand
CCGATGAGTTTTATAGAGAAAAATAATGCGTGACACAGTTTATTTTACACTACCGAACACCCTAATTATTAACTATCACTATATCATCAACATTGCTCATATTCTTCACGGGTTATTGATGTTTCAGGATCAATTATTAGTATTTCATCGTATGTTAAATCATATAGATGATATACTATTTTGTCAATTCTACTCTCCAATAAAGAAGTATCAGCATAAAGATCATCATTTTTTAGTTCTAATATTTTTAATACCAATTCACTTACAGACAAACTAAGTTCTGCTATAGGTAATAATAAAAGTTCATTTCTACCTACATTTATTGCACCACCTGACATTTTAAGTGAATTAAATTGTATATTTAGCCAAAAAGAAGCTAACTTACTATTAATAATTCCAATAAGACTGCGTAAGGTAGCTATATCACCGATAATAATAGTCGTTGATTTCCCTGGAATAAACTCTCCTTTATAATCTAAAATAGCTTCATAACGCGTTGTCATGCTTGCTACAATAATTTTTACAGAAACAGCTTGATTATATCGAACCTTACTGTATGCACTCAACAAACTACTTTTTACAATAGGAGTAAAATAACTATCTTTTATATATCTACACAACTTTACACCCCATAGCGGTTGATAAGGATCAATTGTTCCAGAATTTACAAGTTTAAATCCTCTTATTCTATCGTTATCAGACACAAACTTTTTAATTTCATATGCATCAGCAACTGTAGCTGCTCCTAAAACTTCAACATCGTATTCGGCAAGTTTTTTATGCTTATTTATTTTACTCATAATATTAAACAATGGAGCATCTACAAAAAAAACATCCCAATAATCAATACTATTCAGTGATGACGAATCTGCTTCATTTGACTGTTTGATATCAGTCCGATTTGCCATTATTGAAAATACAGTAGTATTAACAAAAGAATCATTTCTAAGAAGAATTGTAATTGGGTAAACTGAGGCATTTTCGAAGATATCAACTCTACTATAATCTCGTACTTCAAGGACACATTTTGAAGATATTATTTTTCTTAATTCTACAGCATATTTCGCTGCTATCAATTTGTTAGGAACTATATTACAGAATATTCCACCGTTTTTAAGAATATTTATTCCGTGTTCTATGAACACAATAAATAGATCCCAATTCCCTCTAGCACTTTTAAATTTACTAGTATATAATTCTCTCTGCAATGGCATATTTTTAGTCATAGTTTCAGAGTCAACATACGGTGGGTTACCAATTACTATATCAAATCCACCCTTGTCAAAAACCTCTTTAAAATATATATGCCAAAGAAAAAACTGATCATTAGGTATAGGTAAATTTTCAAGTTTTCGTTTAATTTCAGGCGTACATCCTTTAATATTTAGAATATAGCTCTTTATATTCTCGTTGATTACATTACGCAAATACTCCTTCTTATCATGGTCATCAACACCATAATACCCATTTATCGCCCTCTGGATATTACTAAGAGAATCTTGTTCATCGAAAGCTAATGAAGGCAACCATGCAGCTTGTTTCTTTTTGCTTGCACGCTGTTTTTCTTGTTCATTTAAAGACATACCACTAAGATTAACACCTTCATACTGTTCTAATAGTGAATTACCTTGCATGATTTTGAAGTCCATATTAGGCAATGCATGAGGAGTTGTTTCATCAACAATTAAAGCAAGCCAAAAACGGAGTCGAGCTATATCAACTGCACCTTTTTCTATATCAACTCCATATATATTGTTCTGAATAATATGAGTTTTTATTTTCACTGCATTATTATTGTCAATACCTTCAATAGCTTTTCTACAATCATACAATTCACGAAGAAGCCCCATAGGAAAAGCACCAGAACCAATAGCCGGATCACATATTTTCACCTCCTTCAACTTCTCATCAATATTTACTGCAAGTTCATCTGAGAGTATTGAAGTATCATTAGTTAAAACAAACTCACGAATACTATCCTTGACTGTTGCGTCTTCAATATCCGTCTGTAGATAAGCTATCAAAGACTCACGACACATATACTGAACTATTTCCTTTGGGGTATAAAATGCTCCCTTATCTTTATTATCTTCCAACAGATTTTCAAATATACGTCCAAGCATCTCCGGATCAACACCTATTTCAGCATCGTCTGGATCATTTTCATCTATCGTAAAGTTATATGATGAAAAGAAATCAAGCATTGATTTCATATACTTTGCTGGAAGTGGAAAAGATTTCTTATCGTATTCATCATTTTCAAATAAGCCTCCATTTAAATAAGGCACTTTAATATTTTTACCAAGTACAGGATTTGCTATATCACCATCACGTTTGGTATTAATATCATTAAACAACGGCTCAAGTACATCATCAACAAAAGTATTCTTATATGAGGTATTAGCAAAAAGATTCTGAACGAATTCCCTGTCACCATCATTCCATAAGTTGTTACTTGCAGAACAACCCATCCATCCTTTCTTTTGAAGAAATTGAATGAATACCAATCGTCCCATAAGTTTCTTCACATAATCACGTACAGCTTTCTCAGCATTCTGGAATTGCATAAACTGTTTCAGAATCTCATTACATGGTTTACCAGTTACATGTTCCTCCCATTTATTTGCTACCTTAACCATACGTTTTCCAGTAACAAACTCTACAATATCTTCGTACTGTTTCTTATAATCATCGAAGAAACGTTTACTCAAAGCCTCAACTGAAAATGCTTTTGTAATGTCTTGTAATGTTAGTCCACTTGATTTTAACTTTTCAAACTGTTCTATGGCTGTCCGCGAACGATGCCCTTCACCAAGCAGATATGTAAAACGTTTAGTATCTGTACCGTCTTTCTTTAACGAACCATCTTCTGAAAATGAAAATGATTCACTAACATATGAGAAGCGAAGCACTGATTCACTTTCACGATAACAGAACATAAATGCACCCACACACCCCATACTTTTCCAATTGGAGCATAACAAGTTACGAATTCCTGCACGATTACGTTCTATGATAGCTGTATCACTAAGTTCTACTTCATAAACAGCAATTGTCTTTGCATCAGGCAAATTTATCTTACCCATATACAAAGCACACTTCGCCATATTTTCATTTACATTCACTTGCTGTGGTTGCTGCCAAAACTGTATGTACTGACGAAAAATATCATGCAAAAGGCTTTGCCAGTTTGCACGATTATATTTTGATTCAATAATCGAACGATAATCCATAATTCAATAATTATTATTTAAATGATTCACTAAGAATAATCTTAGCTTCCGTTTCCAATTCACGCTTTAATTCTTCAGCACTTAAAAAATATGCATTATATTTTTTAGCCAAGTCAATAATCTGACTAAGTGCTTCTTCACGCTTCAATAATCCACGCTGCATATCCTTCTGCATACGCTGAAGACGCTTGGCTATAATTGTTATTACCCCTCTTTCTGCAAGTATCCTAAGTTGTACCATTTGCTGATAAAGAGTTTGATCTTGTACTTCCAGCAAAAATAAATTTATCAAGCCTGTTGCCATACCGACTTGTGCTCCTAAAGCATTTCCAAGCTGCCCTGTTTGAATATCTTCATCTACCTGTTCTTTTCCTCTAATCTGATGAAACTTCTCTAAAGCCATAGCAACATGTTCATGATGTTGGCTTATACGATCTACTCTTACTTCATCAACATCTGCTTTGAAATATTTAAGTGCATCAACCATTCCGAGTTCTTCTACATATTCATCACTAACGCGGAAAAAGGACTTCCTCATGTTAGTTTTTAAAAATACCAATGTATCCTGCGATAGAGTTACTCCATCAATAAAGCGTCCAATACGACCAGTTCTGCTTCTGAGAGAAAGTTTTGATATACGATTGTATTCACGCCTATTATTGAGGTATAAAGACCGGAGTTCTTCATAGAATGGTATTTCTTCATTAAAGTCACCTTTATCTGTCTGTAATCCCTCTGTAAACAGTTTTTCCAAATCACGGTCAATGATCTCTTCTTGTGAGTAAATTTGATTGTCCTCACCAAAAGTAGAATGAAATGTTTGAATTTTAGATAGAGCTATTTCATTTAGTTTGATTATTCTATTACCCTGTCGTGAAGGATAAAATACATAATTATATATATTCTTTCCTTCGGAGCCAATACGGTTTACACGACCTATTCGCTGCATCAATCTTGTTGAATTCCACGGAGTATCATAATTTATAATGATATTAGACCTATGAAGATTCACACCTTCTGCAAGTACATCGGTTGTTATTATAATATTATAATCATTTTTTTGCAAACATTTTTTACAATTTGCATCAAAGTTTTCAGTAATAGTCTTAAATAGTTTGTTACGATTTCCTGCTGTTATAACCAACACATCATCTCTTCCTATACGTCGTTTAAGATATTCTACCGTATCAACTGACTCTGAAAAGATTACAAGTTTCTGTCCCGGGTTTCTATCTTTTTTAAACAGTTCATGATTCAATATATCCTTAAACTTATCAAACTTTGAGTCATCAGCCTCAGTAACTGTATTCCATTCATCACACATCTTTTCGAGAACTTCTTGATCAGCACGTAGCATCTGAATAAAATCAGGCTTAAAATCTTTTGCTTTAAACACAGCATTCTTAGGATTATCTTCAGCTTTCAAATTTAAGCGTTCTTCTATTTCATCATCACTGAGTCCAAGTTCATACAAATGATTTATATCTAAGTCTGGCGCAATAAATACCCTATCTTTCTCAAACATATTTATCATGTATTGATTAGCATCACGAAAACGATTGATTGAAGTTTGAAATGCATAGAAAGAGCTTTCCAATCGTTTTACAAGTCCATTTTTACGAATACTTGCCAAACTGCGTGATATTAATTCTGCATTATCATAAAGTCCTTTTGATTTATCTTCATGTAAATATGCAATAGCCTGATAGCGAGCATAAGTTAACTCTTTAACAAGAGTAAACATTGCTTTTTCAAACATATCTGCTATACGATCATTCATCTCATAAGTTTTCTCTACAGGAGGAGCGACTTTAGGAAAGCCCTGTATATCTTTATTATAACGAGGTATAGCCTCAATATCAGTACGTGTTCTACGAACTGTTATAGGCTTAACTACACGATCACGTACTTTTTCTGCCAATTTCTTGAATTTTTTTAAATCGTAATTAGAATCACGACGAAGTTTTTTAAATTCAACAATTAATGGACTGAAAAAAGAAGTAAGATTAGGAACACCTTCAATAGTACAACAACGAGGGTCTTGGAAAAGCACGATTTCATTATATAAATCAGCCGGTGTATTGTTCATAGGCGTAGCAGAAATAAGCATTACTTTCTTTTTAAACCCTTTTATGTTACCTTGATTTATACGAGGCATTTTGCATATTTCCTGTAATTCAGAAAATGCTGCATTTGTATGAGTACGGAACTTATGAGCCTCATCAACAAGGATCAAGTCATACTCATCTGCATTCCAATAATTTAAATTATCTTCATCAAGTATTTTCTTTAGACTTCCATTAGTAATAAAACGAGTGTATTTATCTATGCCAAAATCTTTAAATGTCTGTTTCCAGTTTTGTTCTACTGCAGGAGGATAAACCACAAGTATTTTTGTGTTCTCATATCCATTATCTATGCAAAACTGTTTAGCTATCATTGTAGCAATAACAGTTTTACCCAAACCTACAACATCGGCAAGAATAAAACCATCATATTTTAAAAGTTTTTTATACCCTTCGATAACAGCATCACTCTGATATTCATATGCTGTATATCCTTCAGGCATATCAAAAGCATTTTGTGCATCAGTAGCCAAAACTCTATCTGAAAAATACTCCATCAACATCTTTATATAAAGCTCATAAGGAGTTACATCCCCATTGAGATATGTATTCAGAATAGGACCTGTCTGAATATCTTCTGCAGTTATAGGGCATCCTTCAGCCTCAACCCAAAGTTGTTCAAATTCATCTTTAGCAAATTGTACATCATCATAATCAGTCATACGCACATTAAATTCATATTGCTTTTCCTGACTTATACCCAAACCATTACCACTAAGATTACTTGAGCCTGTTATTGCTGCTCCCAAAGTATATTGATTATATACTTCGGGATACAATATATAAATTTTGGCATGAATTTTCTTACTAGGATGTGCACGTAATTCAAGTTTACCATTTATTAAATCCTCAATCATTTGAAAAACTCCTTTTTCAACTTGACTCGAGTATTCAGAAGATTCAATATCTTGACGTAATTGATTTAGATAGTTTTGTCTTACATTCTCTTCAGCACCAAAAAACAACTGACCTTTATTGTGTGCTGCTACTATATACTTATCTACATCGATACCAATAAGGATTCGTACTTTATTTATATTATCAAGGAATGGACGTAACATAAAATATCCAGAGGCACGAAGGAATCCAACTACAGAATCAAGCCTTTTAATACTAGAGTTATGTTCTAATAAGCCCTCAAATTCCTTCATGAGGGTATTACCATTTTTATTGGTAAATATCTGTTTGGTAATATTATCTTTTCTTTAATTTTTTAAAGATTGCTCTTATATATGTTCTTGTGATACTTAAATTAATCAATATCTACAAGATTACATTTAGTGATATACAATATTGGCAAATATAATAAAAATTACCTAACAAACATATGCATCAATTGATTTATAAAAATGAACAGAGAATTCATCTCTTACATAAAAAAATGAGTTGTTCGGTAATTCCGAACAACTCATGCCTTTAATTTTGAACTATCCGGAAAATTTGAATAGTTCATTTTTTATTATTTCAGTGAACACCCACTAAACAGTCAATGAACACAATCTAAACAGTGCTTAATTGACTATTTCAACGATTTAATATATACTTCGCTCCTCATTTGTCTCAATCACAGCAGATCCATAGTCATTTCTTCTTAACTATTCCTGTATGGTAGGGCACAAACAACAGAATATTTTTATTGTCTGACAGCTGTCGGACTATTGTCTGACACGTGTCAAACAATTGTTTGACAGCTGTCAAACGATAGATTTTTTTAGTCGTTTGCTATACACTTTCTATATATGAATTTTACTGAATAAATGTTTTTATCTTCTCTTATAATCCTTTACTATCGCCTCAGTTATCCAGTTGGCCAAGGCCTGACGGTTGTTAGGAATCACCAGACGCTTCTGGTCAAGGGCGTTCTGCATATTGCCAAGCTCCATAAACACTGCTACAGGAGTGGTATTATTCAGCACATACAGGTTACGCTCGCTCACTGTTCCACCAAATCCTCGTCCCGGCTGATGCTTGCTGTATTTGCTTTTGAAAGTCTTTTGAATTTCTGTTGCAAGACGTTCGCCGTATCTGCTTTTCGGAGCGTGGTAAAAATATACATCTGTCTGCTTATTTCTCGAACGGCTGTCAACGTGAATAAATATAGCACGCTTATAGTTGCTCTTATCCTTGCGGTAGAGATTGTTTATAGCTACACACCTCTGCTTGAGACGTTCAAGCTGATTCAAAGGGATTGGCTTGCCCATACAAGTCTCACGCTTGCTGTTCTTAAGAATGTAGGAGTCGCGGATACCGTCTTTGGCATCCTGAATGATAAAATATACCTTTGCTCCCCTCTCTAAAAGTTCCTTACCTAAACGAAGAATTATATCGTAGGCATATTCATCTTCATGCAGTTCCTTTCCCTGATACTTGCCTATGCAGCCCGGGTCAGGTCCTCCGTGTCCGCTGACAAGATAGAACACAGCACCTTTCAGTGATGAAGATGACACGGTATAGGATGAATGCGACTTTCCGAAAAGAGGTTCTTTTTTCTTAGTTTGAGCCGATACCGAAAAAGATATTACACAAAAGAATGACAATAAAAAACAAATACGCTTCATACTTTTACTGTCAGTCTTTTAACATTTCATCTATCTTCTTGCACAACGACTTGAACTCTTCGTCATTGAAGAGTCTTGTCATCATTACAATCTTTCCACTGCGGTCGATAAGCACATTTCTTGTGATTCCGGCATTTCTTTCTGCATAAAGCGCAAAGATATCTGCTCCGGGGTCAAGTCCAAGCGGATAAGTTACCTTTGTCTGTTTTGCAAAGGCTTTCACACGCTCTAACGGTTCGTCGCGGTCTATACCGTAAAGGGCAAACTGTTTGTTGTCCTTGTGCTTCTGCCATATATCGCTCTCAATGTAAGGCATCTCCTTACGGCATACTCCGCACCAGCTGGCTGTAAACTGAAGCATGACCACTTTTCCGCGGAGTGATGAAAGTTTCACCTTAGTACCGTCTGTGAGAGTCATTTCGAAATCAGGAGCCATATCTCCTACTTTTACTATATATCCTGCCTTATCGGCTACACGCTTTTGCGACATCAGATTTGTGACACTAAAAAGGCAGAAAAACATGGCTGCCAACATGATAAATCTTTTCATAAGTTTCCGAATTTATAATTGATGGTTTAAATTTAGAATTTATCCGGGGTAAAGTTACGAAAAAACATCGGTACCGTGAAGGATGTGAAAGATTTGTAAACATAAAAAAGATGAACAACAACATCATACAGTCTGTAAAAAACTATAAAATGTCATTGTTCATCTTCTATCATTATGCTGCCACCTTATTACAGAGGCATGTTTCCATGTTTCTTAGGAGGATTGCTTTGGCTCTTGTTCTGAGTCATTTCCAATGCCTGGATAAGTTTGTAGCGAGTATCTCTCGGGAGAATGATTTCATCGATATATCCCTGCTCTGCCGCACGGTATGGGTTAGAGAATTTCTCCTTGTATTCTTCTACCGCCTTAGCCTTTTCTTCAGGTGTAGCCTTGCGATAAAGGATATTTACTGCTCCGTCGGCACCCATAACTGCAATCTCAGCTGTAGGATATGAGAAGTTTACATCCGAACCGATTGGCTTACTGTTCATCACGATGTATGCACCACCGTATGCCTTACGTGTGATAACTGTAATCTTAGGCACTGTAGCCTCAGCGTATGCATAAACGATTTTTGCTCCGTGACGGATGATGCCATTGTGTTCCTGGTCGCAGCCCGGCAAGAATCCGGGTACGTCAACGAACGAAATGATAGGAATATTGAAGCAGTCGCAGAAACGGATGAAACGTGCAGCCTTGTCTGAAGCATCAATGTCAAGCACGCCGGCAAGATATGCAGGCTGGTTTGCTACGATACCTACAGAACGGCCGGCCATACGGGCAAATCCCACTACCATGTTCTTTGCAAAGTGTGGCATTACTTCGTAGAAGTACTGATTGTCCACTACAGGTTCGATGATGTTCTTGATATCGTATGGCATGTTCGGGTCGTCAGGAATAACTGACATCAGCGATTCGTCTGCTCTACGGATATCATCTGAGCATGGCTGAACAGGAGCATCTTCCATATTATTTGATGGCAGGAAGCTCAACAGCTCGCGGATACCCATAAGTGTTTCTTCTTCTGTATCGCAAAGGAAGTGAGTCACACCGCTCTTGCTGCTGTGTGTGTATGCACCGCCAAGTTCTTCCTTATCGACTTCTTCGTGAGTTACAGTCTTGACTACATCCGGTCCTGTGATGAACATGTGGCTCTTTTCCTTCACCATGAAGATGAAGTCGGTAAGTGCAGGAGAATAGCAGGCACCACCGGCACAAGGACCAAGGATAGCAGAAATCTGAGGGATAACACCTGAAGCGATAGTGTTCTGATAGAAGATAGAAGCATAACCAGAGATACTTCCCACACCTTCCTGAATACGTGCGCCACCCGAGTCGTTCAAGGCAATTACAGGAGCACCGTTCTTGAGTGCCAACTGCTGTACCTTAACTATCTTCTGTGCGCCTGTAGCACTCAGTGTACCGCCATATACAGTGAAATCATAAGCATATACATAAACCAGACGTCCGTCTATTTTACCATAACCGCACACGATACCGTCGCCCGGAATATGGTTCTTCTCCATACCGAAGTCTGTGCAGTGATGTATCACGAACTTGTCTATTTCATTGAATGTACCTTTGTCGAGCAGCATGTCTATACGTTCGCGGGCTGTCATATGTCCGTTTGCATGCTGTTTTTCCACACGCTCTACTCCTCCACCCTGAGAAGCTTTCTTGTCGAGCTCCTGAAAATATTTGTATTGTTCTTCTGTTGTCATAATTAGTCTTCTTTAATAATATCCAAAGTCATAACCACCTGATTGGCATTCACAGAGTCACCCTCTTTCACAAGGATTTCCTTAACAACGCAAGGAGCGCTCACCTTGTAGTTGCTCTGCATCTTCATAGCTTCGATAACCACTACGATATCTCCGCTTTCAAGTCTGTCGCCTACATCTACCGGTATGCTTACTATCTTACCCGGCATAGGAGAAACAATCTTGTCCTGCTGTTTTTCCTCGCCACCCTTGCGCATACGAAGATACTTGGCCTGTGAATCTATAATATCAATATTATATGACTGATAATGAGCATTTACTGTATAACTCTTTCCGCCTTCCTTACGGATAAGTTCTGTGTTGTACGATTTTCCGTCATGGATAATAGAGCAGCTTCCGTTTTCGGCCATAACTATATCAACGTCGTAAGGTACTCCATCGATAGTTAGCTGCACTTTGTTTCCATCTTTGCTGACCAATGATACATCAGCAACTCTGTTTCCTATATGTATTTCCATTTGATTAACTACTTAAATTCTAAGTACACCTTTTTGCAATCCAAATTCTTTCCATCTGCTGATAGGGCGGTTATCTGAAGAAGCACCCTTGTTTTCTTCAAGGTTCATCAGATAGTCCATATAAGCAGCTATCATAGCGATGTTTTCTGTTTCTTCTTCCTTCTTGCCGGCCCATTCCTTCAGCATATCCTGATGTTTAGGTATGAACAGTGTATCATAATGTCCTTCTACAAAGTCAGGAACATTCATTATATGACGAAGGTAACTGATGTTTGTCTTCAGACCGGTAATCTTGTACTCGTAAAGCACACGGCGCATACGCTCTATAGCAAATTCACGTGTAGTAGCCCATACAATCAACTTACCTATCATAGGGTCATAATAGATAGGAATTTCATAGCTTTCATATACATAGCTGTCTATACGAACACCTATTCCGTTAGGTTCCATCAATTGTTTGATAATACCCGGTGAAGGCATGAAATTATTGTCTGTATCTTCCGCACAAATACGGCATTCGATAGCATGTCCTCTCTGTTTCAGGTCTTCCTGTTTCAGATGCAAAGGCTCGTTGTTTGCTATTCGCAACTGTTCCTTAACAAGGTCAACACCAACAACCTCCTCAGTGATAGGATGTTCCACCTGAAGACGTGTATTCATTTCGAGGAAATAGAAGTTACGGTTCTTGTCTACAAGGAATTCGATAGTACCCGCGCCCTTATAGTTCACAGCCTTGGCAGCAGCTACGGCAGCCTTACCCATTTTCTCACGCAACTCAGGAGTTACGAATGGTGATGGAGTTTCCTCAACTACTTTCTGATTTCTGCGCTGGATAGAACATTCTCTTTCAAACAAATGTATGGCATTTCCATAATTGTCACCCAGAATCTGGAACTCGATGTGATGAGGTTCTTCTACGAATTTTTCCAGATATACAGTATCATCACCGAATGATGACATAGATTCTGAACGGGCAGTGTTATAAGCCTCTTCCACCTCAGCCTCGCTATGGATAAGGCGCATACCTTTACCTCCACCACCCATAGAAGCCTTAAGCATAACAGGGTAACCTATCTCATTACATATTCTCTTTGCTTCTTCTACGTTCTGCAAAGGTTTTTCTGTACCGGGAACTACAGGCACTCCGGCTGCAATCATGTGTTTTCTTGCCGAAATCTTATCGCCCATAGCATCCATTGTTTCAGGATCAGGACCGATAAAGATAATTCCTTCCGCCTTACATCTGCGGGCAAATTCTGAATTTTCAGAAAGAAAACCATATCCGGGATGAATAGCATCTGCACCATGACGCTTGGCTGCCTCAATGATTTTGTCAATGTTCAAATAACTCTCACGAGATGCAGCAGGACCTATGAAACAAGCTTCATCTGCATATAATACGTGGCGAGCCGCTCTATCGGCCTCTGAATATACAGCCACTGTTCTGATTCCCATCTCACGACAAGAACGCATAACACGAACTGCAATCTCTCCACGATTAGCTATCAATACTTTCTGTATCATGCTCTATTTTTTTGGTTTATATTCTTTTTATAACGCATGCCCATCATGGCACACTAAATCAAATTCTGTGCAAAAATATTAAAAGAATCACAAACACATGCTTAATAACATGTTTTTAAACAATATTCAGCTATCTATTTCATGTTTTTTAACTACTCAAAATCTGATTTACTACAAATGCCACATGGATATAGCAAAATAACAAAAATATACAGAAACTGTATGTTTACTGCTGAATACTTGTTATCTCCTGCAATTCTCTTACCGCCGACTGTACATCCTTTATGTCCTTGATAATCATGCTGCGCTTTCCGTTCTGTTCCCTGAGATTACACTGGCGCGGATAGCGCGACATATAGCCGATAATCTTACCGAAAGCCTCACTCTGATAGTAAGGACTGTCAGGATTGCTTACGAAGAACAGAGTCATGCGTCCTGATTTAAGGAATATCTTCTCTATACCAAGACGTTTCGCTATGCGCCTTAGAGGAACAATTCTTATTAGTTCCTCACCTTCAGGAGGTATAGTTCCGAAACGGTCTTTCAGACGTGCTTTGAAATCTTCCACATCTTTGTCGAGTTCCAGTTTGTCAAGTTCGCGATAGAGAAGCATTCTTTCGCTGCTGCTCGGGATATATTCATTCGGGAACAGGAGTTCGAGGTCGCTCTCTACGGTACATTCATCTACAAATCCTTCACCGCTCAATACCTCATCACCGGCTTTTACCTCATCGGCATAAAGCTCGGAGAACTCGTCATTCTTAAGTTCGGTAACAGCTTCTGCAAGAATCTTCTGGTAAGTTTCATAACCTAAATCTGCTATAAAGCCGCTCTGTTCGGCTCCAAGCATATTTCCTGCTCCACGGATGTCGAGATCCTGCATTGCGATATGAATACCGCTGCCCAAATCGCTGAAGTTCTCTATGGCCTGCAGACGGCGACGTGCCTCAGGTGTGAGCGAACTCAATGGAGGCGCCAGCAGATAGCAGAAAGCTTTCTTGTTTCCACGTCCCACACGTCCGCGCATCTGATGCAAGTCACTCAGACCGAAGTTCTGAGCCTGGTTTATTATTATGGTATTCGCATTAGGAATGTCTATACCGCTTTCTATTATGGTTGTAGCGAGAAGTACGTCGTAATCATAGTTTACGAAATCGAAAATTATCTTTTCAAGTTCCTCCGGCTGCATCTGGCCATGACCGATACATACCCTACAGTCAGGTATATTTCTTTCTATCAAGGCCTTAAGCTCTACAAGATTCTGAATACGGTTGTTCACAAAGAATACCTGCCCGTTACGGCTCATCTCGAAATTTATAGCCTCGGTTATAATCTCCTCATTAAAAGTATGTACCTCTGTCTGTATAGGATATCTGTTAGGCGGCGGTGTCTGGATTACGGACAAATCTCTTGCTCCCATAAGCGAGAACTGTAGAGTTCGCGGAATAGGTGTAGCTGTCATAGTGAGTGTATCTACATTAACCTTTATCTGGCGGAGTTTCTCCTTCACACTTACACCGAACTTCTGTTCCTCGTCTATGATAAGCAGCCCCAAATCCTTGAATTTTACGCTCTTGCCTATTATCTTATGAGTCCCGATGAGGATATTTATCTGCCCGTCGGCCAGTTCTTTCAGTATGCGACTTGTATCCTTGGCAGTACGCGCTCGGCTAAGATATTCTACCTTACAAGGCATACCGTCAAGCCTTTTCCTGAAAGTCTGGAAGTGCTGATATGCAAGAACTGTAGTAGGAACAAGCACTGCCACCTGCTTATTGTCGGCCACAGCCTTGAAAGCAGCTCTTACGGCAACTTCCGTCTTACCGAATCCCACATCACCACAGACCAGTCTGTCCATAGGGCGGTCGCTCTCCATATCGGCTTTCACCTCCTGAGTAGCTTTCGACTGGTCCGGAGTATCTTCATACAGGAACGAAGCCTCCAACTCATGCTGCAGGAAGCTGTCCGGGCTGTACTTGAATCCTTTCTCCTGCTTACGCTGAGAGTAAAGTTTTATAAGGTCGCGTGCTATGTCCTTTATCTTGGTCTTGGTACGTTCCTTTATCTTCTCCCATGCGCCTGTTCCCAATTTGCTTATTCTTGGCGGTTCGCCTTCCTTACCCTTGTACTTCGATATTTTATGGAGCGAATGGATTGATACGAACACTACGTCATCATTCTGATAAATCAGTTTGATTACTTCCTGAGTGGTATTGCCGTTAGGTACGCGTACCAGTCCGGCAAAACGGCCTATACCATGGTCTATATGCACCACATAATCGCCCGGTTCAAACTGATTCAACTCTTTAAGCGAAAGAGCAACCTTTCCGCTGCGAGCCTTGTCGCTGCGAAGATTGTATTTATGGAAACGGTCGAATATCTGATGGTCGGTAAAAATACACAATCGCATTGTGTGGTCCACAAAACCCTCGTGCAGAGTTCTGTCCACAGGCTCGAATACTATCTCGTCCCCCCTCTCCTTGAAAATATCTTTCAGTCGGTCAGTCTGTTTAGAGCTGTCAGAACATATATATATCTTATATCCCCGCTGAATAAAATCATTCAGTGAAGACGATACCATATCGAAATTCTTGTGGAAGATTGGCTGTACGGAAGTTTCAAACATCAGTTTGGACTGCGGAGTTCCTACAGGTTTGGCTCCAAAATCCACTCTCCTGAAATCAAGGGCCTTGTCCGTAAAATCTTTTCCCTCAATAATAGTCTTTTGGATATCAGGCAATTCCGTGTTTCCCTCCTCGGCTGCCGCTATGGCCTGCGAAGAAAGCACTTCTTCGTGGATGCTCTGTATTCTCTCTCTCACCCATAACAGGTCTTTCACACACAGTAAAGCCTTAGGGGGAAGAAAATCAAGAAAAGTCACAGATTCACCCGTTACACCTGTCAGCTCCGGCACTATGTTAACAGCCGTCTTTTTCTCTTTCGACAACTGCGAGTCTACCTCAAAAGTTCTTATACTGTCTATCTCATCGCCAAAGAAATCAATACGGTACGGATATTCAGATGCAAATGAAAACACGTCGAGGATGCTTCCACGAGTGGCAAACTGCCCCGGCTCATAAACATAATCCACATGACTGAATCCCAATGCCACCAGTTGGGCAGCTATAGCATCAGTCTCAACGTTCATACCTACCTTCAGAGATATAGTTTTGTCAGTAAGAAGCTTTTTCGATACCACTTTCTCAGCCAATGCCTCCGGATAAGTGACAACCGCCACATTATCCCTCTTCTCCAGACGGCTCAGAACTTCGGTACGCAGAATCTCGTTCGCCGCATCTTTCTGTCCGTACTTTATCGCACGTCTGTAGGAAGAAGGGAAAAACAGGATATCCGTATCACCATTGGCCTGAACCATATCGTGATAGAAATATCCGGCCTCCTCACAGTCGTTCAGAACGAACACATATACTGACGGATTTTCCTTAATAAATGACGAAAAGAACAATGATACACACGAAGCATGCACACCGCCCAAATAGATAGTCTTTATGCTGCTGTCCTTCAGGACGGAAATCATCCCTTTTGTATTGGGATGGGCAGCATATACGTTTTGCAATTCTGAAATAGTCATTTTAAGTTTGTAGGTTTTCGAGTTTCTGAGTTTAAAACTAAAGAACTCATATAAATTAGTTGGTGCAAAATTACAAAAAACTTATTATTTTTGCACTTGTAGTATAAATAATGAAATAACGGTATGCATATCGACATTAAAACATTGCTCCTTGACCACAGACTGAAAGAAGCTCTTGATAAACTGACAGAATATGCCTCGTCGACAGACAACTGGCAGATTAAATCGGAAATAGAGAATCTGAAAACCACATACGGATTCATGATTCAATATGCCGCACAGGGGGTAAACGATCCGGATAGAAAAGAACTATATAACCAGCTGTTCAGAAATGCATTTGCCATAAACGACAGGACTGAACTGCAGCATAAGCTGGAAGCCAACAATACTTATCTGTCAAGAAAATACATTGCCAACAGAAATTATCCGATGCATTCATACTCCGAAATCTGCATGATTTTAGAGGGAATACACGATGAAACTGGCATTGCATCCATGCTTGACGGCGAAGAAAGAAAAACGAAGATGAAGGACATCCTGAAAAGACACCAGACCGTAATAGACGAGCTTTTCAACAAAATCTGGCTGCCTACCTCATGGAGTAACGAGGAATATCAGGAGGCTATGGCAATAGCCGATTCTCCTTTAATCCCTGACAGCGACAAGGCTCTCATGGCATCGGCCGTCTGCCTCAGCATGACGTATCTTCTTGACCCGAATAAATTCCGTTTCCTCATACATCTGTATATGAACTGCCCGAATCCTCTCATATCGCAGCGTGCATTGGTAGGGCTGGTATTGGGAATGCACATAAACAGCGACGCGATGGAATACTCATACCCAAACCTGTTCAACGAGCTTGAACTGCTGAAAGACAAACCGTATTTCTACAGCGACCTGTACACAGTAATTCTTCAAATCATTCTTTCGCTCGACACTGAGGATATAGACAAGAAGATGAGGGATGAAATAATACCTTCCATTATGAAATCATCGAATATGACGGAACCTATCAAGGATATTTCAGATATTAATTTAGAAGATTTAACCGAGTTCAATCCACAGTGGAAAGACAGCATCGAAAAGATAAAGGACCAGATAAAGGAACTCGATATGCTCCGCCAGGAAGGTGCCGATACAAATATGTGTACTTTCTCGCAGCTGAAAAAATATCCTTTCTTCTACGAGCCGTCGCACTGGTTCTACATATTCGGCGAAAACACACCGGAGATATATGAAATGCAGACAGACTCACAAAACAGTTATGCTTCGTTCATAGAAACTCTGAGGAATGCCACTGATATGTGTAACTCAGACAAATACTCCCTATGTCTTACCTTCAAGACAATGCCGAGCCTGCCGGTTGACGCATTAAGTTCCGGACTTTCGGCACAAAACCAAATCCTTAAGGAACAGGAAGGAACGGACAGTGCGATAAACCGCCGACGCATGGAAAGCAGACATTTCATACAGGATTTATATCGTTTCTGCAAGTTGTGGGGGACCAAAAACGACAGAAACGATATCTTCAGCGGCGACATCGAGGTATGGGATAACGAGCTGATTCTCAGCCTACTGAAAGAGGACGGCAAAATAAAGCCTTTGGCAGACTATCTGTTTGCAAAAGGACATACCTACGACACCCTGCTGCTGTATAAGGACATAACCATAGATGACCCTACGAATGTAGAAGCTTTCCAAAAGATGGGATACGGACATATACTTAACGAGAACTACAAGATGGCAATCAAGCCTCTGGAAACAGCCAATATCCTTGCCCCCGGAGACGAATGGACATTGAAGAACTTAGCTCTGTGCTACAGAAAAGAGGGCGACAACTCCAAGGCCTTAGAGTTCCTTAAGGAAGCGGAAGCCGTTAATCCGGACAGCATCAATATATGCAATCAGATAGGACAAATATATATCATGCATAAAAAGTATGATGAAGCCCTGAAATATATGTTCAAAGTGGAATATCTCACTAAGGGAAGAACATCCGCCCAAAGGGCAATAGCATGGTGCTACTTTATGACCGGAAGAAACGATGAAGCCATCAGTATGTACGCAAAGATAACTGAAAAGGCCGATGCCAAAGCCGAAGACTGGATGAACATGGGGCACGTCTACACGGTTAAAGGAGATATACCGTCGGGCATAAGTTTCTACAGGAGAGCGAAAGAACTGACAAACGGTGAGACGTCGTTCTATACCATGTTCTCGGATGATGCAGACATGCTGAAATCCAAAGGAGTACAGGAGGACATAATCTATATGATTCCTGATATGGTATCGTAACTGACGGTACGTGTAATATCATAGTTCAGCCCCCGTTCGGTGAACATTCACTGAACGGGGGCTGATATGCCTAAACTGCATACAATGGTACACACTTCAGTTGTCCCTGTTCCTTATAGGGTAACATAGAAAATCTGACTGCTTCTAAATCAGGATTCTTGGCAAGTAATGCCGTCAAGGAATTGGCTCTTACATTTCCCTCTGCCTTCACTTCAATAGGCAACAATCTCGCATTATGCTGTATTACGAAATCAAGTTCCAGTCTGGAATCATCCGTTTTATGATAATAAACAGGAGATACACCATGGCTTTTCATTTGCTGAAGCACATACTGTTCCGTCATTCCGCCTTTATATTCTACGAAAACATTATTATTTATCAGGACCTGCACAGGTTCAGTATTAACCATTGCACCTAACAAAGCTATGTCAAGCATATACAACTTAAAACAGCTTAAATCCTCATAAATATCAAGCGGTAAAGCCGGTTTTGTACACTTTGGAACCTTATAGACCAGCCCTGAATCAACCAGCCACTGGATAGCAATTTCAAAATCGTTTGCCCTTGCACCTTTCCTTAATGCACCATATATAAATTTCTTGTTGTCTTTGAATAATTGCGACGGAATACTTTTCCATACCATACGGATACGCGCCACCTGCTCTTTGGGAGCATGTTTGGATAAATCCAGTTCATAACCGCTTAGTATCTCCTCCTGTATTCTTCTTACCTCCACAAGAGAATCAGATTCCACATATTTCTTTACCGCCTCAGGCATTCCACCCACATAATAATACTGCCTCAACAAATCTACAATCTTCTCATGAATAAGATTCATCGTCATATAATCACGGTTGACGAGGAGTTTAAAAATCTCTGTTTCTCCTTTTGCCAAGACAAACTCCTCAAAATTCATAGGATAGATATAGATTTCGTTTACCTTCCCAACGGGATAAGAAACACCATGATGCAAAGATATGCCTAACAAAGAACCGGCTACAGCAATATGATATTCCGGTGCTTCCTCACAGAAATATTTCAATGCCTCAAGAACTTCAGGCACATCCTGAACCTCGTCAAGAACTATAAGCGTATCTCCCGGAGTTATATCGACACCGGACAATGCACGTAAAGCACGAAGTATTCTGTCCACATCAAAATCCTGGGTAAAGATTTGTCTGATAATATCATTTTTACGACAAACAATATATGCTTCCTTTATATATTCAGCCTTGGCAAACTCACGAAGAAGCCATGTCTTGCCAACCTGACGGGCGCCATTGACTATCAATGGTTTTCTGTCAGTTTTATTCTTCCATTCTATAAATTTCTGTAAAACAATCCTTTGCATAGCATATCTACATTTTTCAGCAGATAATTCTTGGCACAGCCACATTTTTCTGCAGATGAATTTGATACAAATATACATTTTTCTGCAGATAATTCATATTATGACATACATTTTTCTGCAGATTACGATATAAAAATTGTACCAGAGTGAAAAAATAGACAGTAAATACATATACTGAACGGCTTCTGAACAGTGTTAGAACAGGTTCTAAATCCTAAAAACAGGTTTTACACTTTGTTCAATGAATGTTCGGAAGCCGTTTATTTTGCGTTTACTTGAATTCAACGAAAAAAGAAGAATTTTCAGTCAGGTTACCATAATACTCATAAGAAAACTGTTCGTCTGACAGGATTACATAATACGGAAACCAACTCCACTTGAAAACAAAAAATTGAGTTTATTTTTATAAAGTATCTGATTCTAAAACTTCATACTCATCTATAAAAAGAGTTTTAGTCTCACCACAACATACCGTTGTTACCTCATAATTTATATCAGGATATCCAACACCAGCATAATTAACAAATTGGACTTCTGCATGATGAATTTCATTATCCATATCACAGTACCAATATATTATATCACCTACTTGATATTTAGTTTTAACAGCCATAATTTTTATTGAGAATAACAGAATATAACAACGTAAAATAGCCACAATTACAGATACGATTATACAAAAGAAGAAATTACATTCCTATCAGATTATGAAGAAAGGCATATGTCACATCTTCTGAAAAAGCTCTATCCTTCTTTTGCCCCCCCAAAAACGAAGCAATATGTACAAACATATTACGCTGATTCAATAAAATTCAATATAGGTATATTTAAAATAAAAATCAGAATAGCCGAAAATATATTTCGGCTATTCTGATTTTAATTTAGATTAATAGTTTATAGTATATGTGTAATAATCTGTACCATCCTTTATTTTCTTATCTGGATTGTATATACGATCTCCTGGATAATACGGAATACCATTTTCAACACGTACAGGCTTTTGATCTGTATAAACTTTTATAGTGTAACTTTTTTCAATGACTTCATAAGCGATTGACTCTTCCACTTTAGTCAGATTGTCATCCGTATCGTATTCACATTTAATTTTACTATCATCTGCAAATTCAACTGTTGGACAAGTTATTGTTTTTCCATTGTCTTCAGCTGGATATCCATATGGACCTGCGTCCATAGCCTCATCATCATCATTTAGCATTGTTTCCACGAAATAATCACTGGTCTTACTTAAACGTCCTATATAGAAAAGGAAATTAAATTCATAATCATCAACATCACCATTCAACAAATATCCCATCATGTCTATCATGCCGTTATTGGGATATTTATTGGTATAATAAGAACCGTCAAATGTATATTCGTCTGCATCCTCATATCCATCATCACAAGTGTATTTACTCATCAATCCATTCTCATAGGAGAATATATGTTGCTCATCTTCATCACCATATTTATAAGTAACGACTTTTCCAAGGCGGACATCATTGGTATAACCAAATGATGCAAGTTTCTTACCGTTCTTGCTTACCTCAGTGGCATTTCCTCTGTCATCAAGTTTTACTACATAATTATAGGTTTCATAATAATCACTCTCTTTTTCTTCTACCTGTATTTCACCAACTATGTCATAGTTGAAATTATAAGTAATACTGGATTTGTCACCAGAATAACCCGTTTCTTCCTTCGTTAAGCGAGCTACACTACCATCTTCAAAATATGAAAATTTCAAAGAATATTCTTTTTCGTACGGATTACGGTCTGTGTCAACAGAGCTATTATCTGTTTCCTTATAGACAATCTTCTTGATTTTCTTTGCCACAGTTCCGGCAGAACTCTCGCCTTTCTGCTCCACGGTTATTACGATTTCACTATCA
>NZ_DXVR01000043.1:0-21400 GCF_019417265.1 Bacteroides sp. | reverse complement strand
AACATGGTGTTCTTATTGAACGTTTTTTAGGTACAATCAATTGAACACCCTAGTTAATAATTATCAAGAATTTATAGATAGCTTACCTTCTAACTGTATATCACTCTCTTTGCCAGGCAAGCCTCTAACTGGTAAAGAGAGGTATTCTAAGATTTATCATACGACCTCATTGAATTCCTTTTTATTAATATGGGCAACAAAGAAACTGAAATTTTCTTCATTGACCGGAGTGAATGATATGAAGGAGATGAGATTTTCTATTGGACATGAAAATCAACAATTACTTCCTATGCTTTTTGCTATGCATGATGTGAGGAAGTCATATAAACAAATAAGTTTTACGATAGACTTTGATTCATCCATTAAAGGATATGTTTCTCCATTGATTGGGGGTGTGTATGGTGATAAAAATAAGGGAGTTTGTATTGAATTCGATTACCAAAAACTTAAATTTTCTCAAGATTGTTTTGGTGATGTTGTAGAGTATAAGGACAGGACTAATCAACGTATTGAAATTCCAGAAGATATAGTTACTGTTAATTCTCTGAAATCTTTTATTAGAACTCATCAAAAAGAAATTTTCTTTGTAAAAGATATCTGTTGGGAACATGAGAACGAATATCGTGTAATTAGCGATTCAGATGAGTTTTTGGATATATCTGAGGCTATAACTGCCGTTTATGTAGCTGATATTGATGGTTTAGCATTTGAAATATTCAATGAAATTCTAAAAGATACTAAAATATAATTTGGGTATGTTCACATTGACAAAGGTAGTGGTGTGTTATTTGCTTCTGATGCGAGAATGTATAAGCAGAGTGTAATATCTTCAGAAAGTAAACCTAAAAATTGTTTGCGAACTATTTTAAAACAAGCAGAAGAACATTATATATCTAATAAAGATAACCCAAACGCAGACCTAACAAAAATAGAATATAACTTATGTCACGATTAAGTAAATTATATCAGGCTATGGAAACTCTTGCAAGTGAGGGACTTGAACTTAGTGCCGAACAAGAGGCTCAGCTTCGTAAAGCTGAGGAGGAGATAATTCAAAAGGAAATACTTCCGGTAATTACTGATAATATAGAACCATCATTAAATCAAGTACAGCGTGAATTGGTACTTGTAGTTGATTATGTGCCTGGTAGACCACTTAAGGTGAGTCTATCTCGTAAACGTAATATAGATGAAATATTAACAGATGCGGTAGAAATTAAACCAGACCCTATTGTCACACATCGTTCCAATGGCCCGCAAAAAGCAAAGAAGGAAGATATTGCTCCAAAGACACTGCTACGAGTTACTATGCCTGATGGTACTGTAATAGAGAAAGCGAAAGCAAAGGATACTTTTGTTGCAGTAATATGTCGTATAGGTATTGAACGTGTTCGTCCACTTGGCTTGAAGTTTTGTAAAGTGCCAATTATATCTAATACAAGGGATGCGAAATATGGAAAAGCACAAGTACCGGTAGATGGAGGGTGGCTTATACTGACTCATAGTTCAACTAATGATAAGAAAAAACAACTTGACAAAATAGCCAAAGCGTTGAAAATAAAGATGAAAGTTGAAATAGTGTAACTGGTAAATTACTTTGATGATTCTCATTTCCAAAATTGGGAATAGAAGAAGTGATAAAATGCGATTTGGAAATGAGAACTACTAATGATGATATAGTGGAAAGCTGTTATCCCGGATATCCGTTCGCTAATGATGAAGCAAGACTGGAATGTCTGTTCAAATTATATGAGAAGATGACAAAAAAAACAAAACCCGATAGCTTGAAATTGTTCAGAGGCTACCGGGATTCAACAATGCAAATATATGAAATAATAATTGATAAACAAACAATTATACAATCAAACAAGCTTTTGCAAGGCATTTGCAACACCGGTCAGTGAACGCTCAGCGAACGGTTAGTGAATATTGAGTGAACAATCTTACAGTCAACTAAAATCATGAAAAGGCATTATGAGTGATTTTAACAAGCAATTGAAATTATTTCCCGAAGTTATTATTTTAATGAAGAATTTCGCTAATTTTGTATTTAGATGTTTGATACATAATGTAAATGGAGTATGAGTCAGATAAAAAAAATATCATTTAGAAATTACAAGGCTTTTGGTGGTGAACTTACTGAAATTGATATTAGGCCGATTACATTGTTTATAGGTAAAAACAGTAGTGGCAAGAGTTCGATACTTAAATTGATTTCTGTTTTGGGAAGTTTGACATCGGAATATTCTATCGGACCTATGATATTGGGGAATAAAGATGTGTCATTGGGTGGAAGATATGAGGATATTTTCCATAATAACCAAATGACGGATTTTTCTATAGGTGTAGAGTTCGAGAATGGTATTAAGGTTAATGTCTCATATTATATTGATAAAGGAAACCTTTATGTGTATAGATATTCTATTGAGAATGAGGAAAAGAACAAAATAGAAACATTAGGAACACCGGATAAGGTATTTAATGGACTTGTACATGAGGAAAGTTTGAAGTCTCTGAATATATCGAAGGATGGTCTGGCTTTTAACACTGCATATATTGGTCCGTTGAGAGTGCAACCTGAGAGAAATATTCAGCTTTCTTCTGATCAGGCTGTTGTAAATGTTTGCTATAATGGTTCTAATACTTATTCTTTGTTATTGAAATCTTATTTAAGTGATAAAAAAACATTGTTTAATAATGTGTCATCATGGCTGGAGAAAAATCTGGAAGGCCAGGCAATTAATTTTGAACGAAACAGCCCTACGTCCGGTACATATAGCTTGTATATCAAACATGGTGATGCAAAAGTTAATATAGCGGATGTAGGACAGGGTTTACCTCAAGTCCTACCAATTATAACGCAATCTTTTGTAGAAGATAAAGTTGATATTATTCTTGTAGAACAACCTGTCTTGCATTTGCATCCTGCGGCTCATGCAGCAGTGGCATACAGACTGGCTGATATGGTCAAGAAATATAACCGTAAATGTGTTATAGAAACTCATTCGGAGAATGTTTTGCTTGCTATACGAAATTTAGTGGCAGACAGCGAGTCTGATTTGAAGTCGGAAGATGTTGTTATATATTTTGTTGATACTGATGATGATAATGAGGCTTATTTACAGACGATAACCATAGATGAATATGGGCAATTGTCAACGTGGCCGGAAGGTATTTTCAGTGAAAGTTTTGATTTATTAGCACAAATTATGCAACATAGGAAAAAATGGAGGATATGACCTTGATAAAATTTATACATTAAATCAACCTTTATATGTCTGGCACATGTGGTATAAAAGATGTATTGAGAACTATTTCCCAAATGAAGCATACGAAGAAGCAAAAATGAATACTTCTAATATAACGGAAACTGGTGTTGATAGGGATTATCTGAAAATAAGTGAGAAAATAGCTGGCTATAGTAAGGATAAATTACCGTCATTGACTTCTAAAATGTCACGTAAGAAATATGAAAGCGGGCTTAAGCACTTTTATGTAAATGGCGAAGATTTGTCTGAATTACAGCTCTTCTTATTGAAACTTGTTCGTATTATATAGTTATGGCAGAGATAAGCATAAAACCGGAACGTGAATATTTGCACGAGATTGTAACAAAAATAAAAAAAGGAATTTATGGTGTACCTTCTTTTCAGCGCAGTTTTGTCTGGCGTAAAGAGCAGGTATTGGATTTGTTTGACAGTATCCAACATGGTTATCCTATAGGTTCTATATTATTATGGAAGCCTGAACCGAAACAGTTTCCATTGAAATCACGTGATATTATTACTGATGAAATAGATGAAGAAAGCAAACCGGAATATTATATTCTTGACGGAAGGCAGCGTCTGACTTCGTTTTATTGTAGTGTTTTGCATTATGATGACAAAAAAGATATATTCAATATCTGCTATAATCTTGAAAAAGAATGTTTTGAATATGTCAAGAAGCCTCAATTGCATATCTTGAAAGTGTCTGATTTGTATGATACATTTCTTATGCTTGAGAAACTGCAGCAGATAATGGACTATTATAAAAATGATCAGGATAAAGCTCAGACTTATGTTGACAGAGCACGTAAGATAAACAGTGTATTGCAAAGTTATCAGATTGGAGAAATGCTTTTGGAAAATTGTGATATAAATGAAGCGAGTACTGTATTTTCACGTTTGAACTCAAAGGGAACTGATATTTCAAAAGTATCAATGCTACAGGCCGTATTTTATAAAAGCAAGGAGGATGTATTAATATCTGACAGTATTAATGAATTTATAAATTCGCTTGCGGTATATGGCTTTGAAACATTGAAGTCGGATGATATTCTTAATTGTTGCTATAGATATGTTGGCAAAAATTTCTATGATACTCAACTTTTAAAGGATTTGGATAAGTTGGATTTTACACCTCATTGGAATGAAATAAAGGAGGATATATCTAATACAGTAAAATTCTTGCATGATGAATGCTATGTGATTTCCGGTAAGTTGTTGCCTTATGTGAAGCAATTGATTGCTTTGGCCGGATTCTTCAAAGAGCATAAAAATCCAACATACGAACAGAGACAGGAATTGAAGAAATGGTTTTTTTATACTACATATAATCAGTCATTTCTTAATGGCTCTCTGACAATAGTCAGAACTCTTCTCAGAAGGTTTGAACGATTTATTGTTGGTGATGAGAAAACTGCCATAGAGTATGAATCTATTGAAATAGGGAGTGATTCTTTGAATTTTAGGTATGCTACTGGTTCCGCTTTATCGAATTTCATGGTTCTTTCTCTTGTTTATAAATACATTTCATTAAATCAAAATGCTGATATTGTTTTTTGTGACCCAATTAAGATGTATAGAAATGACCCGAGAGGTGTCATTCCTTATTTCAGAACAGAAGACAGAATAAAAGTGATAAATTTGCAATCGGCAGATTCTCATTTTCATGAGTCGTATGCGATATCGCAAGAAATGATAAAGAATGTAAATGACAAAGAATGTTTTTGTAAACTCCGAGAGAAAATAATTTTGGAAATAGAACGAGAACTGTTAAAATATGTAGGTCTGGAATGTTCATGAGAATTGAAATGTTTTTTTAATTAGAAGCTTGGGGAATTAGGATTGTAAATGTTGATGAATAATTTTTATTTGCAATACCGATTATATAATGTAATAGAAATTAAAATATCATGAAATCAAAGCAAATTCTAAGAAAGATGACTGAGAGGGAGTTGCTGGAACAGGCTTACTACCTGGTTATAAGTTTTCCTTTTCATGAAGAAATGTGTAGATATACCGATTCTTTGTTTGGAGAATTGTGCGAGGATAAATATCCTTTGGTTTCGAAGGGAGTGTGGACCGGGATAATAGAACTAAGGTCGCATAATCTTTTGAATTGGTCTGAAGAGTATGGTGATATTTTTTTTCAGGCTAAGGTGAGTGATAGTGGTACTTATTTTCTTATTAGTAAAGATAATAAAGCGTTATGTAGAATTTCGGGTTATGTTCCCAACAAGCTTATACCGGCGGATGCTGCCGGATATGGGGACTACATAAGGTTGAGAATCAAGAGTAATGGAACGATAGAAAATTGGCCGGATGTTCCTGATTTTTCTGAATTCATTGATGGCGCTATTGTTGTTGACAGGATTGACGGTAATATAAAGGAAGAACCTGTGTTTAATGTCAGTAAGGATCTGACGTATGACGAACTGATGGATAAGCTATTTCGATTGCCCAAACATTTACAAATGGAGATAGGTAAGGCTTTGATAGAGAATGTCCTTAAGGAGAGGGAGGATTCTTTTTGAAATCTCTGAAGAAGTCAAATATTTTGGAAACTACAGGTAAAAACAGATGGACAAAATATTGGACCAGTTGATTTCAAGGAAGTATGTGGAACGTGGGGAGAAAGACGGTAGTTGGAGGGTGTTTTTAACGCAATGATAATTATCGTTTGTAATACGGTCAGTAAACACCTAATGGACAGTTAGTGAACTGCGTTAAATGGTATTCAAAGAAATAAAGTCTTAAATATGGAAAATCTGATAGATATATGTATTTAGAATTATATTGGCAAGAATGATTAATTGTATAAAAAAAGGCGCACCATAACGATGCGCCTAAGTTGTCAATTAATGCTTTGATTATATTAAAGCCTCGCGGCTGGAATATCAGAACTTTACAAGTTCCATTCTTTTCAGAATTTCATCATATTTTGATTGGATGATAGCTCTTTGTTTCTCTGATGCTGTAATTATCTTTCCTTTATACTTGCGCATCACAGATTCATTTAATCCTAATTCTTTTGCAAATTTGCTGGCATTAATAAATGGAAACGCTTCAAAAAAACCACTTATATCATAAGTATAATCAATGGAATAGCCGGCACTGTACCAAGTTGGATATTTGCCATATTTTTCTTTATAGTATTCTGCCTGCTCCTCCAGAATTGAAAGAAAATCTTCTTTTGCTTCCTGTTCTGTAAGACCAAAACCGTATGCTCCGTTTACATCTTCAGAATAAATAGATATTCCTCCATCATCTGCTTTTTCAATAATAGCTTTAATCTTTTTCATAATAGCGCGTTTTATATTATTGTCAATTAAATGCACCCACTGAGGTGGGTGCCGTTCTTTTACTTCTTTAACCCTGCCTTTTTCATCATGCTGTCGAGGGTACCTTTAGACACTTCTTTAGAAGGATGTCTACCGACAGGAATAAAGTAGTCAAAGTCGGGATGAACATATTTATGATGTTTCTTCCCTTTTTCGATTGTCCAGCCTGCTGACTCAATCAATTTGTAAAACTCTGAAAACTTCATAAAATCAAAGAACTTTTAATTGACGATACAAAGGTAACATAAATGTTACATATAAACAAATAAATGGACGATAAATTGTAACAATTATGTTACTTTAATACTGCAGGGTTCTGACTTAAACACCTAATAAGCTATCAATTATATTTTCTAATTTGAGTCTATGCCTAAGTAGAAATAAATGGTAACTGTATAAATAAATATTACAAGTAATAAACATATTACAGACATGCAGGCTCGTTTGCTCAATTGGTCAATTCGTCGGAATATATTGTCCTTTACGTCGTTTAAAGGTCATTATTTGTAAAATAATAGATGTTTTATCCTATTTTTTAGCTACCTTTGTGCGCTAACTGTATATAACTGAATGATGACTGACATAAAATCACCACTTTTGGGTAAGACTTTGGACGAACTCCAGTCTCTGGTTTTAGATTTGGGTATGCCTAAGTTTACTGCAAGGCAGATTGCTTCGTGGTTATACGAAAAGAAAGTTTCTTCTATTGATGAAATGACAAACTTATCACTGAAAAACCGTGAACTTTTGTCGCAGAAATATGAGGTCGGAGCTACTCCTCCGGTGCACGAAATGCGCTCAGTAGATGGAACGGTGAAATATTTGTTCCGTACCCCGGAAAATGATTATATTGAGGCTGTATATATACCTGACGATGACAGGGCGACATTGTGTGTGTCGTCGCAAGTGGGATGCAAGATGAACTGTAAGTTCTGCATGACGGGTAAACAGGGATATGCCAACAGTCTGACTGCTGCACAAATACTTAATCAGATTTATTCTATTCCTGAGAGAGATACACTGACAAATGTTGTCTTTATGGGAATGGGTGAGCCGTTTGACAATCTGGATGAAGTGCTCAGGGCATTGGAAATCCTCACTGCCGATTATGGATATGCGTGGAGTCCGAAGAGAATAACGGTATCTACCGTAGGTCTGAAAAAAGGACTGGAGAGATTTCTCGAAGAAAGCGACTGTCATCTGGCGGTAAGTCTGCATTCACCGTTCCCGGCACAAAGACGTGAACTCATGCCTGCCGAGAAGGCTTTCTCTATCATGGAAATCATTGAAATACTGAAACGTTATGATTTCAGCAAGCAGAGGCGCCTTTCATTTGAGTATATTGTGTTCAAGGGGGTAAATGACAGCCTTATATATGCAAAGGAACTCGTCAAGATTCTGAAAGGGCTTGACTGCAGGATGAATCTTATACGTTTTCATGCTATACCGAATGTAGACCTTGAGGGTACGGACATGGACTCGATGGTGGAATTCCGTGATTATCTTACTCAGCATGGTGTGTTTGCAACTATAAGAGTTTCCAGAGGAGAAGACATCTTTGCTGCTTGCGGCATGCTTTCCACTGCGAAGCAGCAGGCTGAGAAAAAAGAAAGTGTAAACCTATAACATATTGAAAATATGAAACGTATTGCTTTTTATTTTAGCTTTGTAATGTTGGCTGTTGTGCTGGCCTCATGCCGTAACAATGGCAAAAGTATCATTACGCCTGTTTCAAGTGGAAGACCTTACGAAGTGCTGGTTGTGGCCGACGATAACTGCTGGATGAGTCCGGACAGTGCACTATATCATGTACTTGACACCGATGTGCCGGGATTGCCGCAGGCTGAACGCTCGTTCAGAATTTCACGAGTACGTCCTGCTCATTTTGACCGTGTTATGCGTATTTTCAGAAACATCATAATAGCAGATATTCAGGATATCTATACTCAGACTAAGTTTAAATATACACGCGATGCCTATGCTTCTCCACAGATGATTATGACCATACAGTCGCCAAATCAGGCTGAATTTGCTGAATATGTTAGCAAGCACGGACAGGTGATAGTGGATTTCTTCACCCGTGCGGAGATGAACCGTCAGATAAACCTGCTGCGTGAAAAGCACAATGGGGCTATTTCGGCAAAGGTGGGAAGTCTGTTCGATTGTGATATCTGGTTGCCGAACGAACTGAATTCCTTCAAGGAAGGTAAGGATTTCTTCTGGGCATCTACCAATCTGAATGACATGAACTTTGTGATGTACTCATATCCGTTCAGGGACAATAATACATTTACAAAGGAATTTTTCATCAATAAGCGGGATTCTGTGATGAAAATCAATATTCCCGGCTCTATGGAGGGAATGTATATGGAAACAGCCGATTCAATGTTTGTAGATGTAAAAAGTATTGCAGTGAAAGGCGATTATGCATTCGAGGCAAGAGGTTTGTGGGAAATGAGAAATGATGCGATGGGAGGTCCTTTCGTATCGCACGTCAGAGTTGACAGGGCAAATGCAAGAGTGATTGTGGTTGAGGCTTTCGTGTATAATCCGGGAAAACTGAAACGCGACCTGATGCGTAAGCTCGAAGCGAGTCTTTATACTCTTAAACTCCCTACACAGAAAGAGGTATTTGAATTACCTGTAGGTGCCGGAGTAACTGAAATCACTATTACGGGTGACTCAATAAAATAAATTATACATTACAATATATATAAGTATTGACATGGAAAGACGAAAAATAAGAGTGGGAATCACCCACGGTGACATTAACGGAGTAGGCTATGAGGTTATACTGAAAACTTTTGCCGAACCGGAAATGATGGAGTTGTGTACACCTGTGGTGTACGGTTCGCCTAAGGTCGCGGCTTATCATCGCAAGGCGATGGATATTTCTGCCAACTTCAGTATTATTAACTCTGCAAGGGAGATACAGGACGGAAGACTGAATCTTCTTAACTGTACTGCCGAAGAACTTAAGGTGGAACTTGGCAAGCCGACTGCGGAGGCCGGAAAGGCTGCTCTTGATGCTTTGGAAAGAGCTTTGGCCGATTATCGTGAAGGCGGAATAGACGTTTTGGTTACTGCTCCGATAAACAAGCATACCATACAGTCGGATGCATTCCATTTTCCGGGACATACCGAGTATATAGAAGAGCGTGTAGGCGAGGGAAACAAATCTCTGATGATTCTTATGAAGAATGATTTCAGAGTAGCGCTTGTCACAGGTCATGTGCCGGTAAGGGATATTCCTTCTATTCTTACCAAGGAACTGATAGAAGAGAAGATAGAGATATTCCACAAGTCCTTGAAACAGGATTTCGGAATAGGATGTCCGCGTATAGCTGTCTTTTCATTAAATCCCCATGCAGGCGATAACGGACTTCTCGGGACAGAGGAACAGGATGTGATAATTCCGGCTATGAATGAACTGAAAGCAAAGGGAATACAGTGTTTCGGACCTTATCCTGCCGACGGATTCATGGGTTCAGGAAATTTTACTCATTTTGACGGAATCATGGCTATGTACCATGATCAGGGACTGGCTCCTTTCAAGGCTCTTGCTATGGACGAGGGAGTGAACTACACTGCCGGTTTGCCTATCGTGAGAACATCTCCTGCGCATGGCACAGCATATGATATCGCCGGACAGGGAATAGCATCGGAGGATTCTTTCCGTCAGGCTATCTATGTGGCTATTGATGTGTTCCGCAACAGATGTATGGAGAAGGAAATAAGTGCGCATCCGCTTCGTAAACAGTATTATGAGAAGCGTGATGACAGCGACAAACTGAAACTTGACGCTGAATATGAAGAATAAGTTCAGGAATATTTTCTTCGTAATAGGAGTCATTGCTGTAGTAATAATGCTTTTCGGTATGGATATGACATACGATGATGTGGTGTCATGTCTGAGAAAGGCGGGATTGTGGTTTCCGGTTCTGCTTCTGTTATGGATGTTCATATATGCAATAAATACCGGAGCATGGTATGCAATAATCTGTAATGGACTGAATGGTATCAAGGTACCTTTTATGAAGGTTTTCAAATATACCATTACCGGATTTGCACTTAATTCTACAACTCCTGTAGGACTTATGGGTGGAGAGCCTTATAGAATAATGGAGCTTAAACCATATGTCGGAATAGAGAAGGCATCATCGAGTGTGATATTATATGTCATGATGCATATTTTCTCTCATTTCTGCTTTTGGCTTTTTTCATTATTGATATATATACTGTCGTATTTTGACCAGATAAACAGGACTTATGCTATAATCATGAGTGTCTTTGTTGTGGCTTGTACGATAGGAATATATTTCTTCATAAAAGGCTATCGCTCAGGAATGGTTATGAAACTGATGCGTTTTCTGCAACGCATGCCGTTCATAAAAAACAAAATAACCAAATTAATAGAGAAAAAAGAAGAAACTTTTGTACAGATTGACAATCAGATAAAGGATTTGTATAGAAACAACAAATATACTTTCTTTACTTCATTGTCGCTGGAATTTATAGCGAGGGTGGTATCATGTCTTGAGGTATATATCATCCTGTATATATTTTCTGCTGATGCAAGTTTCTTTGACAGTATATTGATTTTAGCATTTACATCCTTGTTTGCCAATCTGATGTTCTTCTCGCCTATGCAGTTGGGTGCTCGCGAGGGTGGGTTTGTAATGTCAGTGGCTCTGCTTTCCATTCCATATTCATACGGCATGTTCATGGCATTGCTGATAAGAATCAGGGAAGTGGTGTGTGTTATTATAGGTATAGCATTGATGAAAATAGGTAATAAATAGATACTCTTGAGTTTGGAATAGTTTATGATAGGGTTTCTTTGAAATGTTCGTAAATAAAAGTTTAAAATGGTTAATAATAGGATAATTGGATAAATTTAAAAGAGAGTGGTTATGGGAAAAGAAGATTCAAAAAGAATTCAAACATCTATACTTAATAGAGCTGAAAAAGTAGCTTTGGTATGGTTGGCACAGCGTCAGCCTAAATGGGTGACATCTGATTTTCTGACATATATGGGAGTATTAGGTGCTCTTGTATATGCTTTGGGTTGCGTTCTGGCTGCAAAAAACATAATGTATTTGTGGCTGGCATCATTTGGAATGGTATTAAACTGGTATGGGGACAGTCTTGACGGAACCCTGGCACGTGTACGCAACCAGCAACGACCTGTATATGGATTTTTTATAGATCATTCGCTTGACGCTGTTACGATATGTATAATGTGTATAGGTGCAGGTCTGTCACCAATGTTCAGGCTGGATGTTGCGTTGTTGGTTCTGGCAGGTTATCTGGTATTGTCTGTATATACATATATTGTTACTATAATAAAGGGTGAGTTCCGTCTGACTTATAGCTCTTTCGGTCCTACGGAGTTCAGATTGGTAATCATACTTATAAACACTATATGTATGTACACTCCTTGGAATGAAATAAGCGTAGATGTTTATGGTCAACATCTCGGACTGTATGATGTTATAGGACTGGCTATTGCCGTATTCCTGTTCATTGCCTATTTTATACAGTTTAATAAAGACAGACGTATATTGTCTGTTCAGGACCCTTTAAAGCCGCGCCAGAAGTAATATTGTTTACTTTTTTGTTTTTAAGGTTATAAAAAACAGATTGGCTCATCTGTCTTCGTATTTCTACTTTTGTGGAATATGGTAAATTAATGAAAAGAAAAATATATTGAAAATATGGTAAAAAGATTGGTTACATTAATAGCGTTATGGATTTGGACATTAGGATTATATGCCCAGATTCATGGAGTTGTTATAGATTCTGATACAGGTGACTCCATTCCATATTTGAATATATATTATGACGGTAAAGGAGTGGGTACTATTACCGATATAGATGGCAAGTATTCGATTCCTTATCATGAAGGATGGAATAAGTTGACATTCTCTATGGTTGGTTATACAAGGCAGGATATTACGATCTCTTCAAAAACGACGGAGCTGAATGTAAGCATGAAGTCGGAGTTGGTACTTGATGAGGTTGTGGTTAAGCCACGTAAGGAAAAGTATTCGAGAAAGAATAATCCTGCTGTAGAGCTGATGAAAAAGGTTATAGCTTCTAAGCAGAGGACAAATCTTGAAAATAAAGATTATTATTTTTATAACAAGTATCAGAAAATAACTTTAGCTGTAAATGACATAACGCCTGATTCATTGAAAGAATCATGGCTTTTCAAGAAATATCCTTTCCTGAGAGATCAGGTGGAAATATGTGATGTCACGCAGAAACGTATATTGCCGGTTTCTGTTGATGAAACAGTATCTCAGAAAATATACAGAAAGGAACCTCGTTCAGAAAAGACAATAATACAGGGTATTGACTCCAAAGGTATAAATGAATTGTTCAGTACGGGAGACATGCTTACAACTGTATTGAAGGATGTTTTTCAGGATATAGATATCTATGAAGACCGTTTCAGATTTCTTCAATATCCGTTTGACAGTCCTGTATCTGATGCCGGAATCAGGTTTTATAAGTATTATATAATGGATACTGTTTATGTGGAGAAAGATAAATGTTTCCATCTGACATTTGTTCCTAACAATTCTCAGGATTTTGGTTTCACAGGACATCTTTATATTCTGGCAGACTCTACTTATAGGGTCAAGCAATGCGAGATGAATCTTCCTAAAAAGACGGATATAAATTTCGTCGACCACATGATTATAAAACAAAAGTTCGGAGAATTGCCTACTGGTGAGTGGTCTTTGATGGAAGATGATATGCTTTGTGAATTATCATACCTGAAAAAGATTCTTGGTTCATATATGGTGAGAAGGACTACCCGAAACTTTGACTTCTCTTTTGAACCATTGCCTGATAAGCTATTCAAGAAAAAAGGCTCCGAAATAAAGGATGTAAACGCTATGATGCGGGATGACGAGTTTTGGAAGAAGTACAGGCAGGAAGAACTTACCGAATCTGAAACAAGGATGGGTAGTTTCCTTGACGACTTAGCTAAAATTAAAGGTTTTAAGTATATAATGTTTGGACTTAAGGCCATAATTGAAAGTTATGTAGAAACCAGCAAGGATAGTAAGGTGGATATAGGGCCGATAAATACGATGATAACATCTAACTATATCGACGGATTGAGATTGAGAGCGTCTGCACAGACTACAGCTAATCTTCATCCTAATATATTCCTGAAAGGATATTATGCATATGGATTTAAGGACAGGAAATCTAAATATATGGGTGAGTTGGAATATTCGTTTGATAAGAAGGAATATCTTCCAAGGGAATATCCAAAACATTCGATGACGTTTACATATCAGTATGACAACATGGTTCCTTCTGATAAGTTTATAAATGCAGACAAGGATAATGTGTTTACTGCATTCAAGGTTTGTCAGGTAGACCAGTATAATTACGAACGGAAGGCTACGATTAAGTATGAGCGTGAGCGTGAGTTCGGATTCAAGACTACAGCCATGTTGAGATATGCCAATTATGAACCGTGCGGAGAGCTGTTTTATCGTACTATGGCAGGCGAGAATGCTTTGCAGACGGCAATTGCCGATGGTACGGTATCCGGGCAGAAATGGGTTAAGTCGCCGTTCAACACCCACGATATTACTGTGGCCGAAGCATCGTTGGCATTCCGATATGCGCCGGGCGAAACTTTTGTCAATACCAAGCAAAGACGATTGCCTGTAAACCTTGATGCTCCTGTATTTACGTTGCAGCATACGGTGGGACTGAAAGGTGTCTTGGGCAGCGATTATACTTATAATATGACAGAGGCCACTGCCTATAAACGTTTCTGGTTGAGTTCGTGGGGTAATCTCGATGTGCATCTGAAAGGTGGAATACAGTGGAACAAGGTTCCTTTCCCACTGCTGATAATGCCGGCTGCAAACTTGTCGTACATTATACAGGACGGAACATTCAACCTGATTAATAACATGGAGTTCCTTAACGACCGCTATGCTTCGCTGGACATGTCATGGAACATGCAGGGAAAACTCTTCAACCGCATACCTCTGATAAAGAAACTGAAGTGGCGTGAGTTCATCGGTGTGAAATGTCTTTGGGGTACACTTACCGACAAGAATAATCCTTTCATCGAACAGAACAGAAACGATGATATGCTCATGATGTTCCCCGGGCATTATGACAGAAGCGGAAGGTATGTTTATTCAAGTTATGTGATGGACCCGAAGGTGCCGTATGTGGAAATAACAGCCGGAATACACAATATATTCAAGCTGTTGCATATAGAATATGTGAGGCGTTTGAATTATAATCATCTTCCCACTGCCAATAAATGGGGTGTAAGATTAATGATACGAACAGTGTTCTAAAGTAATTTTCTGCCATATTTACTCATTCTTCCCAAAGATTTTGTAAATTTGGCAGATAATTTTTATTATATGGTAAAGTCAGATATTCAAAATATAAAGTTACGGTTTGGCATAATAGGTAATACTGAGGGCCTTAACAGGGCTATTGATATAGCTATGCAGGTGGCACCTACAGACTTGTCGGTGCTTGTGACGGGTGAAAGTGGAGTCGGTAAGGAAAGTTTCCCGCAGATAATTCACCAGTTCAGCAGAAGAAAACACGGGCCTTATATAGCAGTGAACTGTGGAGCCATACCGGAAGGTACGATAGATTCAGAACTCTTCGGACATGAGAAAGGTGCTTTTACAGGAGCCATCAGCGATAGAAACGGATATTTTGCCGAAGCCAACGGCGGAACGATATTTCTCGATGAGGTAGGCGAATTGCCTTTGTCAACTCAGGCCAGGCTTTTGCGTGTGCTTGAATCGGGCGAATACATAAAAGTAGGTTCGTCAAAAGTGCAGAAGACAGACGTAAGAATAGTTGCTGCTACAAACGTGAACTTTGCTGATGCCATTGCAGAGGGACGTTTCCGCGAGGACTTGTATTATCGTCTGAATACCGTTCCAATCAAAGTACCGCCATTGAGGGAAAGACCGAATGACATAGCATTGCTGTTCAGAAAATTTGCTGCGGATTTTGCTGAGAAATACAGGATGCCGGCAATACAGCTGAATGAACAGGCTAAACGTATGCTCGTGGAATATCCGTGGCCGGGAAATATCCGTCAGTTGAAGAACATAACTGAGCAGATTTCGATTATTGAAACAAACAGAGATATAACTCCGGAGATACTTTCAACTTATTTGCCTGACGTGGCGAGCAGTTCCAGACTGCCGGCCTTTGTCGGCGGAAAGGGTACACACTCGGGAAATAAAAGTTTTGAAAGCGAGCGTGAGATACTTTATCAGGTGCTTTTCGATATGAGACGCGATGTGACGGAACTGAAGAAACTCGTGCATGAAATCATGACAGAGCGCGAAACGGGACATCCTATGTCGCACAGCGTGGACAGCAGTTCGCACTTCCTTCAGACTCCTACAATTGATGTCATCAGCGATGTGCCGATGGTAGTGCCGCAAGTTCAGCAATATCCTCAGGTGAGCCAGATACAGCCTGTCAATAAGGTTTCTTCTATAACTCCGGTAAGTAATAATCCCGTAAAGTCTGCCGATTCTTCTGATTATCAGGATACGGAAGTTTATGTAGAAGAGAATCTCTCCCTGGATGATGTAGAGAAAGAGATGATAAAGAAAGCTTTGGAGCGGCATAACGGCAAACGAAAGAATGCTGCCAGCGATTTGAAGATATCAGAAAGAACATTATATAGAAAGATAAAAGAATATGGCCTTGAATAAAATTAAAAGATTAAACATAATTTCCATATTGGCGGTATCGCTGTGTTTTCTCGCAGCATGTACTGTATCGTATAAATTCAACGGCTCTTCAATCAATTATGATAAGGTTAAGACCATATCATTCGAAAACTTCCCTAACAGGTCTGCTGCTTTCGTATGGGGTCCTATGGAGTCAATGTTCAATACCGCTCTGCAGGACAAGTATATGCAGCAGACCAGACTTAAACAGGTAAGACAGAATGGCGATTTGCAGCTTTCCGGTGAGATTACCAATTACGATGCATACAATAAGGGTGTAGGTTCGGACGGTTATTCTACGATGGCCGAACTTAAGATGACTGTAAATGTAAGGTTCGTAAACAATACAAATCATGCGGAGGATTTTGAACAGCAGTTCTCAGCCAGCCGTGAATATAATTCTACTCAGCAGCTCTCTGCAGTGCAGGAAGACCTTGTAAATCAGATGATTGACGAGATTGTAGAGCAGATATTTAATGCAACTGTAGCTAACTGGTAATTGAGGCAGATATGGAAATGCAGCAACTGAATGATTGGTTAAAGAATCCGGATATGTTGGGGAATGAAACTCTCGATGAGTTACGTTCGCTCATATCCCGTTATCCGTATTTCCAGACAGCCTGGTTGCTTTATCTAAAGAATCTTTACATTCTGCAATCTCCGTCCTTTAAGGATGAACTTCGTCGTGGCGCACTGTTTGTGGCTGATTTGAGTGTCCTGTTTTATTATATAGAGGGAAACAGATATGCAATTTCGAAGTACAATGACTCTGCCTCTGCCGACAAGCCTTCGGGTACGGACAGGACTCTTGATTTGATAGACCGCTTCTTGTCTGAGATACCAAATGACAAAGGTTTTGCTTCAGAATTGTCCATTCCGGTGGATTCGGTAATGGATTATTCCTCTCTGCTTTTGCTTAATCCGGGCAATCAGGGTAGGACGGAATCAGATGACTCGGTGAATGAGCCGTTACCGCTAAGAGGGCAGCAGCTGATTGACAGTTTCATAGAAAAGTCAGAATCAGGCAAGATATCTAATGATATGAGTGTGGCAGCAGAGGAGTTGGTTGACTCTGAAGATTTCTATGAAGTGGCAGACGAGCATGATGAAAATGATGTTCAGGAAGAACCGGAGTCAGGACAGACAGTGGAGGATGAGTACTCAGCGGAAGGAGCCGGTGATGAGTATCTCACGGAAACGTTAGCTAAAATATATGTTAAACAGCAAAGATATGATAAAGCATTGGAAATTATTAAAAAATTAAATTTGAAATATCCAAAAAAAAATATTTACTTTGCAGACCAAATAAGATATTTGGAAAGATTGATTATTAACGCTAAATCAAAATAAAAGAAAATGTATTTATTATTTATTGTATTGATTGTGCTTGCAGCATTGTTACTATGCTTTGTTGTAATGATTCAAAATTCTAAGGGTGGAGGCTTGGCTTCCAGTTTCGCATCTTCAAACCAGATTATGGGTGTGCGTAAAACAACTGATTTCATCGAAAAACTTACTTGGGGACTTGCTGCTTTCATGGTAGTTGTAAGTATTGCAGCTGCTTATGTAATTCCTCATGCAGCTGACAATTCTTCAGTAATCATGAAGCAGGCTGTAGAAGAACAGAGTACTAACCCATTGAATGCACCTGCCGGTTTTGCTGCTCCTCAGACTGATGCTGCGGCTGCTGCTCCTGCAACAGGTGATTCTGCAAAATAATTTCAGAGTACAATTTTTTTAATTATAATGTCATTCATAAACCTATAAAGTTTGTGGGTGACATTTTTTTTGTTTGTAAATATGATGAAAACACAGGATGAAAAGGCGCGTAATGTGGCGATTGATGCCTTGCGCGGTTTTGCGGTAATGGGGATAATGCTGCTGCATAATATTGAACATTTCAATTTCTACTCGTTTCCTGAAGCATCGGGAGAAACAATAAAGGCTCTCGATACGAGTTTGTGGGACATGATGTTCTTCACCTTTTCCGGTAAGACATATGCAATTTTCGCATTGTTGTTTGGGTTTACTTTCTATCTGCAGAGCAGAAGTACGGAAAAGAGGGGTGAGGATTTTAGAAACAGATATATGTGGCGACTACTGCTTCTTCTTGGATTCGGATTCATAAATGCCGCTTTCTTTCCTGGAGAGATTCTTGTGCTTTATGCCATTGTAGGTTTTGTGCTTGTTCCGGTAAGACATTGGAGCAACAAGGCTCTTTTTGCCATGGCATTGTTCCTGATGATTCAGCCGGTGGAATGGATTAAGGTTATATACTCGGTTTTCAATCCTATGGAGAATCCTAAGCAGATGATTTTCTCGCTTGGTGATGTTTATCCGCAGTTGGGCGGAACATCTTTCTGGGAGATGGTAAAGGTAAACCTTGTAACAGGACAGTTGGCCAGCCTTAACTGGGCATGGTGTTACGGACGTGTGTTCCAGACAGCATCATTGTTTATGATTGGACTTCTGTTGGGACGATTGGGATATTTCGATGCTTCGTCGGAAGAAAAACTTACAAAATCACGTAATTTCTGGATTAAGGTTTTGTGTCTTTCATTGCCGGTAACGATACTGATGTATTATCTGAAGGAGTTTGTCTACACACAGATTGAGATAAAGTTCATGCTTTCATCGCTGAAGACGATTCTTAACTCATGGTATAATCTGTTCTTCATGCTGTGTATTGTTGCTTCATTTCTTTTGCTCTATTGGACTTGTGGCGGAGGGGTACAGAAACTGCTTGCACCGTACGGAAGGATGAGTCTTACGGATTATGTTTCCCAGTCTATAGTCGGCAGTTTCCTTTATTTCGGTTACGGCCTTGAGTTGCATAAAGTATGCGGAACTACATGCAGTCTGCTTGTAGGTATCGTATTCCTGGTTCTTCAAGTGCTGTTTGCCCACTGGTGGTTCAGGCATTTCAAGCGCGGACCTCTGGAAACTGTATGGCACAGGCTTACATGGATAGGTAAGGAAAAATAGAATATTGCAGTTTGCATAAAATAAAAAGAGTAATATCATTTACCGCTTGGGTTGGTGATATTACTCTTTGATTTTTTATCTCAACTGACGATTACTTGTTGATTTTGCTCCAAGTATCTTTCAGCGATACAGTTCTGTTGAATACTAAGTGTTCAGGAGTAGAATCCTTGTCCACATTGAAATAACCGATACGCTGGAACTGCAGATAATCCAATGGTTTTGCGTCTGCCAGGAACTTCTCTACATAACATTCGTTCAGTACTGTCAGAGAGTTTGGATTAATCATTTCCTTCATAGCTTCAAGAGGTGAGCAGTTCTTAGCCTCGCGGATGGCAGCCATTTCGTCGCGTGGATTTTCCACTTTCCACAGGCGGTCGTACAGACGAACTTCAGCTTTCAGACAGTGGTTGCAGCTTACCCAGTGCAGAGTACCTTTTACTTTGCGGTTAGCTTCAGGCATTCCACTCTTTGTGTTCTCGTCGTATTCTGCATATACTTCCACAATGTTTCCGTTCTCATCTTTCTTGCATCCTGTACATTTCACGATGTAAGCATTTTTCAATCTCACTTCCTGTCCCGGAGTCATACGGAAATATTTCTTGGGAGCATCTTCCATGAAGTCGTCGCGTTCTATCCACAACTCGCGGCTGAACTTGATAGTGTGAGTTCCTGAGTTCGGGTCTTCAGGATTGTTGATAGCTTCCATCTCTTCCACCTTACCTTCAGGATAGTTGGTGATGATCAGTTTTACAGGATTGATAACTGCAGAAACACGTGTAGAACGAGCGTTCAAATCCTCGCGTACGGCGCTTTCAAGCAATGCGAAATCGTTCAATGCATCGTATGTGGTATATCCTATTTTGTCAACGAAGTTTCTGATAGACTCAGGCGAGTAACCGCGACGGCGGAAACCGCAGATAGTCGGCATACGTGGGTCGTCCCATCCGTTTACTAATCCTTCCTTAACCAATGTCAGAAGGTTACGCTTACTCATAAGAGTGTAGCTCAAGTTCAGTTTGTTGAACTCATACTGGTGAGGACGATGGTCTTCAAGGTCTTTGCCTTCCTTCACCCAGTCTACGAACAGGTCGTAAAGCGGACGGTGTACAACGAATTCCAGTGTACAAAGAGAGTGAGTCACTCCTTCGAAGTAGTCACTCTGTCCGTGAGCGAAGTCATACATAGGATATGCCTTCCACTTGTCGCCTGTACGATGGTGAGGAGTTTTCACCACACGGTAGATGATAGGGTCGCGGAAGTGCATGTTAGGGTTTGCCATGTCTATTTTAGCACGCAGAACCATCTTTCCTTCCTCTATTTCGCCACTGTTCATCTTCATGAACAGGTCAAGATTTTCTTCTATAGGACGGTCGCGGTATGGACTGTTTGTTCCAGGCTGAGTAGGAGTACCCTTCTGTGCAGCTATTTCTTCAGATGACTGTTCGTCGATATATGCTTTACCTTCCTGGATGAGCTGGATAGCGAAGTCCCATAATTGCTGGAAGTAGTCCGAAGCATAATATTCGTTGCCCCACTGGAATCCCAACCACTGGATGTCTTCCTTGATAGCCTCTACATATTCCACATCTTCCTTAGTAGGGTTTGTGTCATCGAAACGAAGGTTACATACGCCGCCGTATTTCTTTGCTATTCCGAAGTCCATGCAGATGGCTTTGGCATGTCCTATGTGAAGATATCCGTTTGGCTCAGGCGGGAAACGTGTCTGTATCCTGCCGTCGTTCTTTCCTTCTTTTAAGTCTTTCTCTACGATTTGTTCGATGAAGTTCAGACTTTTCTTTTCTGAACTTTCAGTAGCTTTTATTTCAGTCATAGTCCTTATTTATAATAATGTGCAAAAATAATCATTTCTTTTTATATTGTATGTTTAATTGATTTTTAATTCAGCTGTGCGTGTTATCTTTCTTGACTTGTATAGTTCCGTTTTCTTAAAGATGCCTGTCCGTAAAGTTCATTTTGTCTTTTCATATTCTCTATATATAATTTATATTTATATAAATACAGATTGTGTTTTTATAAATATAAGTTG
>NZ_DXVR01000042.1:7901-22294 GCF_019417265.1 Bacteroides sp. | reverse complement strand
ATTTACAAGAATAAAATTAGTGAACCTTCCTATAACCGATGAACCTAAAATATACAAAAGTCAGGATAATGATTATACACTATGCCTCTTAAATAAAGCACCTGCTCGATTTTAGCGAATTTAACATTTATTTACTATACTAAAATAGACTATATTCATAGAATAACCCTATTTTAGGTTATTACAAGGCTAAAACCAATTGTTCAAAACAGGAAGTACAGAAAATACCACGGAGAAAATAATATATATATAGTGAACCCTGAACCTTTGGACCCTTTTTTTATGCTATCCTTCACATAAATATCATCGTAAAAAACAGCCCAAAAAGACACGAAAAAAAACGCTTCGTCATTTGAAGTAAAACGTTTCGTCGTTTTATGTCAAATGACGAAGCGTTTTGGACATGAGAAATTCAGGCCACTTGAACACCGGGAAACGACACTCAAAAATTTCGTTTTTCGCTTGTTACTACGTCGACATTTTGCTATATTTGCAAATGATGGTTTACTATATATTATAACAATTATGACAGACAGGCTTACAGGAGACAGATACGTCAATCCATATACAGACTTCGGATTCAAGATGCTTTTCGGGACTGAGATGAACAAGGAACTACTGATAAGCTTCGTGAACAGCCTTTTCGACGGGAAAGAAGTCATTAAGGATCTTACATATCTTAATACAGAACAACTCGGAACTGCGGAAACTGACAGAAAAGCGGTTTTTGACGTATATTGCGAAAACGAAAAAGGTGAAAAAATTCTGATTGAGATGCAGAGAGGAGAGCAACAGTTCTTCAAGGACAGAAGTGTCTATTACTCCACTTTCCCGATACGTGAACAAGGAAGAAAGGGAGAATGGAACTATGAACTGAAGGCCGTCTATGTTATAGGAATACTAAACTTCACATTCTACGATGAAGATTCGGACTATTTTCACCATGAAGTGAAATTGGTAGATATAAATACAAAAGAAGTTTTCTACGACAAACTGACATTCATGTATCTTGAAATGCCGAAGTTCAACAAAACGGAAAACGAACTGAAAGACATGTTCGACAAATGGCTGTTCGTACTGCGCAACCTATCTAAACTGATGAACCGCCCCGATGCTTTACAGGAAAGAGTATTCACCAAACTTTTTGAGGCTGCTGAAATTGCTAAATTTTCAAAACAGCAGTACGACGAATATGAAGAAAGCCTGAAAGCATACAGAGACTGGCAGAATACTATTGAAACGGCCAAGATGAAAAGTCGAGAAGAAGGACGGGCAGAAGGTATTGAAGTCGGACGGGTAGAAGGTATTGAAGTCGGACGAGTGGAAGGTATTGAAACAGGGCGCAGGCTCGAACGTATCGAAATGGCACGAAAATTCAAGGCTTCAGGCATACCGGCAGATATTATTGCCCAAAACACAGGATTAAGCGAGAATGAGATTTCTGAATTATAGTTTTTCCTGATTTACTTGGAAATTATAATCAAACATCATACATTTGCAGCGAAAACATATGCCGATATCCAAGGCATCAAACTATAAATTCAAATCATAAACAACAAACTATTATGTCAAAGAAGCAAATCAAAAGGTTTATGGATTAGAAAAAATCATTTTTTATTAATCACAGAACTTTGATTATTCCAATGGCTACAAAACGATGTGGCAGGGATTGCTATGCTCTTTGACGTACGAGTTCATACCCGACTCTTCGACCGGGAAGAGGGGATTCTATCTTTTTAAGGTAACAAGGCTTCAGAAACAAGGGAACAGGGTTTTCATCAGAAGAACGACCTGGTTAACTTGTCAACTTGTTAGCTCGTTTCTTAACTTAAAAAACTCAAAAACTTAAATCACGTTGTTTATGAAAAATTTATTCTTACGCGTAAAACGCAATTTCGATTCCAATTCAAATAATTTTGCTCCTGAATATGCTGACCTTCATCTGGATGTGGAATTTTCCGCTCCAAAGGGACTGAAGGGCGTGAAGGAGGTATCTGTACGCATTTATTCGGCCTCGTACAGGCTGATGGGTGTGGGATGTACGGAACATGACGCGGAGAGGACTTTCCGTAAGGCCTGTTTCGATATGGCAAACGACGACCTGTGGGATGCGGGACTGTATCGGGCATATGTATATATCAACGGCACTCCGAAATGGTTCTGCGAAGTGGACTTGCCTGTATCGTCGGAATACTGGACCAGAAAGGGGCTGGAATCTATGGACGGACATCCGCTGGAGATGTTCTTCGCCGAGAAACTGGCAATGACGAACTGGTGGCCGAAACTGCACTGCGGACGCTTCAAGGAGCCGTTTATCCGACTGCTGACTGAGAAACTGATGATTTTCAGCAGCGAAATGGAGGAAAAGAAGGCCGACAAGGTACCCCATCTGCTTGTTACCGGCGAAGGCGAAAATTGTGGGGCAAAAGCTCTGGCCTCGATGATTCTTGGGGGATTTATCACCAATGACGATGTAACGAAAAAATACTGTCTGTCACTGTCGGAAATTACTACAGGGCATACGGATGGAAAAATATGGAGAAGGAAGTGGCGAAATCGAAAGCGGTGATAGTTGAGGTGCCGGATTTGGACTACAACGACCATACGGTGAATATCGTTAACCTGATGGCGAGCATGATGCGATACGACACTTTCAGGGATACCACTTTCGTGCTGCACGGAACGGACAGGAACATTAACATGATGATGGAGAAATGTATCCTGATGCAGGGACTGTTCAGCGACAGGACTACCCTACGGTTATCGTCGGACAGGTCGGTAGGTGTGAAATATGAGTATGACGGGGAGGAGGACGAATTCATGGATGCTGTGAGAAGGCTGTTGGACAAGGAAAACGAATGCGGATTGGAAGAAACGGAAAACCGCACGGGATACTGCAAGGCCGAAAGGAAGCTTGAAGCCATGGTGGGGTTGCAAAGGCTGAAGGATGACATGAAGGAGGCAAGGATGATGGCTATGTTCAATAAGAAAAGGGCGGAAAAGTGTCTTCAGACGGACGGTGAGCAAAGAAACCACATGCTGTTTTTAGGTAATCCGGGTACGGGAAAGACTACTGTGGCAAAACTCGTCGGTCAGATGTATCACAGCATGGGACTGCTGAGCAAGGGGCATACGGTGGAAACTAACCGCTCTAAACTGGTGGGCGAATATATCGGAATGACGGAGAAAAAGACTCTGGATGCCATAGAGGAAGCTCGCGGAGGTGTGCTGTTCATCGACGAGGCTTATACACTGATTTCACACGAGAGCGACACGAAAGATTTCGGCAAGGAGGTGCTCAATGCGCTACTCACTGTGCTGTCGGAACCTGAACCGGACATGATAATTATACTGGCGGGTTATGAGGACAAGATGGCTGCGATGATGAAAACGAATCCGGGACTGAAAGACCGTTTCCCACTGACATTCCATTTCGACGATTACTCTGCCGGGGAACTGATGGAGATGGCATGCCGCACTTTGGAAGCCGGAAACTACAGACTGACGGACGAGGCACACAGGTGTCTGGCTTCGCTTATTGAAAAGGCTGCGGCTCAGCGTGACGAATATTTCGGCAACGGACGCTGGGTGCATAACCTGATTAACCAGGGTATCATAAAGAGTATATATATAGGTTTCAGGGCGTGAGGGAAGGACGGACGGTCTGATTTTACACCCATATTTCTGTTATGTACATCATAAAAAAAATATCAATGCGCTGATTATCTGTAGATTAATATTATCCTATGTACATCTGTTTTTTTTTGCGTAAAACTGCTGAAGCCCATACCTTTGCAAACACAAAACTAAACGCGACTTAAAATATCATGAGAAAAACAGTATTAATTATTACAACAGCTGTGATATTTTCATCATGCTGTACAGTATTCACCGCTTCGAAACAGAACGTTACTTTCAGAGCTCCTAACGGCACTAAAATATATGATGTGGAAACTAACGTCAAGATAGCGGAGGTGGAAAAGGACAATATGGTGACTACTAAAATAAAGAAGAAAATCTCGGACAAACAGTTAGTTGCACGCAAAGAGGGATACACTCCTACTCCGTTTGTTCTTGAAACGGAATTCAATGTTTCAAGCCTGTGGAACTTCCTTTTCTGGCCGGGATTCCTGGTAGACTTAGGTACGGGAAAGATGTTCAAATGGGACAATACGATAGTAAACGTTGACCTGGAACCTGCAGAAGAATGCTGGGAATGAATTGCAAATGAATTATCAGACTAAACTATACTTAACTAAACTATTTTTATTATGAAGAAAATTTTCACAAAGGGGTTTTTCAAGCCTGTAGCATTGTTTTGTGCTCTGACTCTATCAGGACTATACATGACATCATGCGAACAGGAGGATTCTAAGGATTTGGGTGATGCTGTGTTATATCAGAATTATATGCTTACAGTAAGCAGCAACGGTGAAACTGTGGCTTATGCTGCATTCTCGAGAGAAAGAAATGACTTTCTGAAGCCTGTAAAACTGACAGGAGAACAGAAAATCAGCGTCAACGGAAAGGCCATGAACTATAACACAATGAACAGCTACCACATGGTATCGTATATCTACTCGCTGAAATTGGAAAATGGAACTGAGGAAGCTGAGTTCTCATTCGTCAGATTTAAGGATAAAACCATAAAGAACAAAATTAAGAAGGATAATTCTCTGGCGATATCTCTGCCCGCTGAACTGGAAACTCTGGAAGCCGGGAAGGTGGTGAACTGGAACGGTGCTGTAAAAGCTGAGGATGAAAAGATAGAGATTGTGATGGTAAAGGAAAACAAGAAGCAATACAGTGAATATTCCGGCGAAGTGACTCAGGATGGAAAGGGATTCGTTTTTGCCAAGCTTCCGGAAGAAAAAGGAAAATTCAAACTTACTGTCAGAAGATATAAAACCGTACCTACTACACAAAATGACCGCACAGCTGATGGCGAAATGACCTTATGCTATCAGGACACAAAAACAATAAATCTGAAATAAGAAAAGAATCACTCCAAACATTAAAAATTAAATGAATTAAAAGAAATCCTGCTTCCTTAGTCTGTGACAGATCCGGGAAGCAGGATTAATTTAGCCAACTACTTTAACTTCGCTAACTTCTACTACTTCACTTTTTGATATTTGACTCTTCAAGCTTGTATCCGAACTTCTTGTCAGCTACTTTGAGCGCAAAAGCTACAACAAGTGAAAGAACGGCAAAACCGGTAAAGATACACATAGGCACTGTGTAATCGTAAAGATTGGTACCTGATTCCGTCTTACCGGTGATACAGTAATTATCGAGCACGAAACCTATAAGTGTAGGTACTCCCCAAAGTCCTATGTTCTGGATGAAGAAGATAAGGGCATATGCTGTTCCGAGCTGGTGAGCCGGGAATATCTTCGCTACAGAAGGCCACATGGCAGAAGGTACGAGCGAGAATGCTATACCGAGAATTATCATCATGGCTATCGCTATAAATGAGCTGGTAATGAAAGGCAGTGCGTAGATGAAATGTACGAATATAAGCATTGCAGCTCCAAACATCATAATTGATGCTGCCTTACCGCGCTTGTCGACCATACCTCCGAACACCGGTGTAAGAATCAATGCTCCGAGGGCAGGAAGACCGGCAAAGAATCCGGCCACATTTTCATCGATACCGTATTTTGTTATCATAAGCTCTGAAGCGAACTTCTGGAACGGGAATACGCAAGAATAGAACAATACGCAAAGAAGGGCGATAAGCCAGAATCCCGGATCTGAGAGGATTGTAGCGACATCCTTGAACGAGAATTTCTCGTCGTCTGATGATTCGTCCTTGATTTCTTCCATCTGAGTGTCGAGCTTCTTGTCGAGAACAGAGAAAGAGAAGAATGCTATCATACCGCCTACGAGGCATACAAGACCGATGAGAACCGGTGTAGTAAGCTCGAAAGAACGTGCCACAGGGATAGCTACTGCGTATGCAGCCTGAGAACCTACACGGGCAAGGGCTACCTGTACACCCATGGCTGTTGCCATTTCCTTACCGCGGAACCATTTTGCAATCATCTTTGTAACAGTGATACCTGCAACCTCTGCTCCTACTCCGAACACTGAATATCCGGCTGAAGCGACGAATACATCGGCTTTATAACCGAGAATCATATCTGCAGTTCCCACCATACCGGTCATGGCATAGTATTCAAGCCATGTACCTACCACCATAAGGATAGTGGCCAGTTTTCCAGTAAAACGTATACCGAAACGGTCGAGTATCAGTCCTCCCCATATCAGCATAAGGCAGAATACATTCAGGAAGCTGTAGGCACCTGTGTAGATTCCGTAATCACTACTTGACCATCCTAAACCGTTCTCTGAAGGCGATGCTTCAAGCATACTCTTGAGCGGTGCGACCACATCGTTCACATAATAGGCAGCCATCATAGTGAAGGCCACAATAGCCAGGGCTCCCCAACGCATGCCCCATGAGTCGTTTAACTTTTTCTTTACCTGTTGTGTCATTTTTTATGTATATTTATTTATTATTTTACGCAAAAACGGTGCAAAGATACACTTTTTCTTACATTTAGGAAACAAATATGCATAGTTTAGGAGATTTTACCTGACTTTATATCATATATAGACATCAGACGGAGAGAAAAGCATAAAATAAAAAAGTCCTGAGATAAGACTGCAGTAAAGCATCTCACTCAGGACTTTTACTATTTAATAATCTATATTTATGCAAGCGACAGAATCAGCAACTGTGCCGTGAGCACACGTAGGAACATCGTGAGCGGATAGACAGTGGCATAACCTACAGCCGGCGCGTCGCATGATGTCTGCTCGTTGGAATATGCAAGTGCAGGCGGATTGGTGGTAGCTCCGGAGAGGACTCCGATAAGTGTATAATAGTTGAGCTTGAACGCATAACGTCCTACAAGACCGGCTATAATCAGAGGCACAATGGTGATGATTACACCATAACCTATCCAGACATATCCTCCGTGATGGACTATAGTATCGACAAATCCGGCTCCGGCACCAAGACCTACACAGGCAAGGAACAGGGAAAGACCTATCTCGCGGACCATCAGATTGGCACTCATGGTAGTGTATGTGATAAGTTTGTATTGCGGACCGAAACGGCTTATCAGAATAGACACGATAAGCGGACCTCCCGCAAGACCGAGTTTGACAGGCTGAGGTATGCCAGGGAACACAAACGGAATACTACCGAGAATACATCCTAAGGCTATACCCAGGAATATCGGAATAAGATTAGGATGGTTAAGCTGCTTCAGTGAGTTACCAAGCACCTTCTCTGTCTGTCCCACAGCAAGCTCGTTACCCACTATCATCACGCGGTCGCCTATCTGGAGTTGCAGATTAGGTGAAGCCACAAGGTCTACTCCCGAACGGTTCACTCTTATGACATTGGCTCCGAAGTTATTTCTGATTTTGAGCTGTGAAAGCATCTTGCCGTTCACTTCCGACCTTGTAATGACAACGCTCCTTGTCACAAGGTCTGTCTCTTCATTCTCCCAATTCATCTCGGCCTGGCAACCCAAAAATACCGTAATGGCATCTATATCTACCGGAGCAGAAGTAAGAAGGACTTTATCGTTAAGCCTCAACACTGTATCGGCATTTGCCATTTCCACCTTTCCCGTTTCGGCACGGTATATGTGGGAAACCACGAAATATCTTTTCACAAGAGGATGTATATCGCGCAGTCTTTTACCTATAACGAACTCATTGTGTATCTCTATTGTGACAGGACGGACAGTAAGTTCCTGAAGATGTCCCGAACCGCGTTGTGCATCGGCCTCTTCTGCATCAACCTTCACACGGAGAATGTATTTAAGCCCCCACAAGGAAAGTATGCAACCAATCACACCGAGCGGATAGGCCACCGCATAACCAAGTGCTATCTCCGGAGCATCCACACCGTTGAGGTCACTGTTAGCCTGCTGTGCGGCACCAAGTCCCGGAGTATTGGTAACGGCTCCCGAAAGAATACCCACCATGGTAGTGATAGGCACACCGGAAACAAAATGAAGTACTATCGCAAGAATCACTCCGGAAAAGACAACGGTCATAGCCACCATATTGAGGGTAAGACCTCCTTTCTTGAATGCAGAGAAGAAACCAGGACCTACCTGAAGACCAATAGAATAGACAAAAAGTATCAGTCCGAACTCCTTAAGGAAATGAAGCAGATGCTCATCGAGATTCATATTGAAATGTCCGAAGATGATTCCCACGAAAAGTATCCATGTGATACCTAATGACACCCCTGCCACTTTTACTTTACCAAGCGCAATACCTATCGTTATTACCAATGACAGAATAAGCACGGAGTGCGCTACTCCCCCTCCCCATAAATTGGGATAACCCATAAACAGGTTCTCAATCAATTCCATAATTACAGTTTTTATTGTATTAAATTTATATCGTTCTGAATTACGGGGTGCAAAGGTAGTAACAATATCTATATAAAGATAATATTTATGGGAGAGAATTATTGTATAGAGTTCTCAATCTGTTTTTATTATATCAGAAATCCTCCAGTTCTCTCAAATATAATCTCGCACACATTTCGGCATCATCACCGGCACGATGGTGCTTTCCCATAGGAATATCCAACTGCCGACACAGATAATCAAGGGAATTACATGTAAACGAATAAATCTTTCGTGCTGTCTGTAAAGAGCACATCCAGTTCAACTCAGGCAGATGGATGCGGTAGAGTTCTGCAGAACGCAGCAAACAACTTCTGTCGAATGATACATTATGAGCTACAAAGGTATCAAACTCGTCGAGATAGGTCCGCTCTATTTCTTCCCATACCTGACGGAAATCAGGGGCATTCTCGGTGTCCTGAGGACGGATTCCATGAACTTTTATATTCCAATACTGGTAATAGTTATCTTCAGGGCGTACAAGCCATGAACGGGTTTCAGCTACTTCTCCATTCCTCACAACACAGATACCTACCTCACATATTGAGGCGTGTCTGGATGTGGCTGTCTCAAAGTCTATTGCTATGAAGTTTATATCTGATTTATTATACATAGAACTATTGTTATTCTATAAACGCAATTAATATATTTCAAAAATACATTTTAGATATGAAATCAGCAAATAAAAAAGTGCTGCAACTTTGTCATACTGACAAAATTGCAGCACTAAAATTATATGAACCGTACAATTACTTGCGCTGTCCCAATTTATCATCCATGTAAAGGATGCCTGAGTGGTCGCCACAACGTCTCAATTTATCTACGATACTCTGGGCTGTAGCTTCTTCCTCTACCTGTTCACGAACATATCCCCACAAGAAATCCTGTGAAGCTTTGTCTTTTACTTCAGAAGCGATATTTACAAGTTCGTCAATTAGCTGTGACACATGACACTCGTGTTTGTAAACATGTTCGAATACTTCAAGTGGGCTGCCCCATCCCTGAGGAACAACATCTATTTTGTCGACTTTAGCCTCACCACCACGTTTCATAAGATAGTCTGCAAGGTTATATGCATGGTCAAGTTCTTCCTGTGACTGTTTTCTCATCCATAAAGCAAATCCGTCATAACCTTCTTTCTGAAGATAGAAAGACATTGAAAGATAAAGATTAGCCGACCACATTTCGGCAGTAATCTGCGCATTGATTGCGTTCTGTAGTTTTTCTGAAATCATAGTTTATAAGTTTAAAATATACGTTGATAACATCATAACAAACTCCATGCCACTGTAAGGCCTGCCATGACTATGGCTACCATACTCATAAGCTTTATAAGGATGTTCAGGCTCGGGCCGGATGTATCCTTGAACGGGTCGCCTACTGTATCGCCTACTACTGTAGCACGGTGCACCTCACCGCCTTTTCCGCCGAAATTGCCTTCTTCGACGTATTTCTTTGCATTGTCCCACGCTCCTCCGGCATTGGCCATAAACACGGCAAGAACGAAACCTGAAGACAATCCTCCGATAAGAAGGCCTATCACTCCTGATACTCCGAACAACAATCCGGTAACTACAGGAGCTACGATGGCAAGAACTGAAGGGAATACCATCTCGCGCTGTGCTCCCTTGGTAGATATCTGCACACAGCGGGCATAGTCTGGTTCAGCCTTTCCATCGAGTATTCCCTTTATCTCACGGAACTGACGACGCACTTCTTCTACCATATGGGCTGCCGCACGTCCAACGGCATTCATTGTAAGACCGCAGAACAGGAAGGCCATCATACTGCCTATGAACATTCCGGAAAGGACTTTCGGGTTCATAAGAGTTACATCGTAGTATATCATGAAATCGGTGAAAGCAGCTTCGTGTATGGCTACACTGATACCGTTAGGCAGTTCAAGCACCGCATTGCCTATTCGTTCAAGACCGATTCGGATTTCTTCTATATAGGATGCAAGAAGTGCCAGTCCGGTAAGCGCAGCAGAACCTATGGCAAATCCTTTACCTGTGGCTGCTGTAGTATTGCCAAGCGAGTCGAGGGCATCCGTACGTTTGCGGACTTCTGCACCAAGGCCGCTCATCTCGGCATTTCCTCCGGCATTGTCGGCTATCGGTCCGTATGCATCTGTGGCAAGGGTTATTCCGAGTGTCGAAAGCATTCCTACCGCTGCTATACCTATTCCGTACAATCCCATTCCGATATTGGAGAGGTCGAAACCTGATGCAAGCCAATAGGACAGAATGATACCGGCCACTACTGCTATTACGGGGATTGTGGTAGAAACCATTCCAAGACCTATACCGGAGATGATTACTGTAGCCGGACCGGTCTTTCCACTTTCGGATAGTTTCCGGGTAGGCTTATACGATTGGGATGTGTAATATTCTGTAGAACGTCCGATGATTATACCGACTATCAGACCTACAACAACGGCAAACGAGATGTTTACCCAGTTTTTCATATCAAGAAGCCAGAGAATAATGAATGTAGCTACGACAATGAGTATCGAACTGAGATTTGTTCCTACGGAGAGGGATTTGAGCAAATCCTTCATTCCGGCATCTTCGCGCGTGCGGACTGCAAAAATACCTATTATAGACAAGATGATACCTACTGCAGCTATCAGCATCGGAGCAATCACGGCCTTAAACTGCATTTCCGTGTCGCCGGTACCGATAAATGCCGCTGCACCCAAAGCAGCAGTAGCAAGGATGGAACCGCAGTATGATTCGTAAAGATCGGCACCCATACCGGCTACATCGCCCACATTGTCACCTACATTATCGGCTATGGTTGCAGGATTACGAGGGTCGTCTTCAGGTATTCCCACTTCTACCTTACCTACAAGGTCGGCTCCCACATCGGCAGCCTTGGTATATATACCTCCTCCTACTCTGGCAAAGAGAGCCTGTGTAGACGCTCCCATACCGAATGTAAGCATAGTAGTGGTAATCATACAGAGTTTTGCTGTAGGATTGGCAGAATCGGCATCTATAACCCTGTCAAGAAGGATATACCAGAAAGATATGTCGAACAGACCGAGTCCGACTACCACAAGTCCCATAACGGCACCGCTACGGAAGGCTACACGCAATCCACGGTTTAACGACGTACGGGCAGCGTTGGCGGTACGTGCCGAAGCATATGTGGCTGTTTTCATCCCAAGATATCCGGACAGTCCGGAAAAGAATCCGCCTGTAAGAAAAGCAACGGGAACCCAATGGTTCTGAAGATTAAAGCCATAGGCCATGATGGAAAATAATATTACCAATGCTATAAATACAATGGTAACGACCTTGTACTGCTGTTTGAGATACGACATCGCACCCTGACGGACATGAAGTGCAATCTTCTGCATTTGAGGAGTTCCCTCACTCTCTTTCATCATCTGACGATAGAAATACCATGCAAGAACCAACGCCAAGACTGAGGCTATTGGCACAATCCAGAATAAGCCTGTTTCCATAAAAATATGATTTTAAGTTTTATCGCTTTTCCCCAAATATAAGGATTTATTTTGAAAACAGAAACATACGGACACAAAAAAGGCGTCATCCAGTTATCCATGAATGCCGCCGGCCATCTAAAGAACCCCCAATTAAGGGTTCTTTTCATCATTTGTTTTTCAAGTCTTACGTTATCCCTAAAATTTCGTCTTTTTACCTGGTTCTTTCCTAAAACCTATTAAAAACTAATCCTAATCCTGAAAATCAATAATCTCTCTCTTAACCTTAATCTAAAAAACTAAACCTTGAAAATCTCTCTCTTTACCTTTAAACTAATAACTTTAACCTAATACCTTAAAATAAATTACCTTAAGCCTAATCTAATACCTTAATATTTTTGTGTTATTTTACCTTTAATAAGTCTTACTGGTTTCACAACCACGATGCAAAGGTAAGGGTAAAATTGATAAAAACAATGCTCAAGAACATATTTTTAACAAAAAACGCCTTTTTCTTGATTTATATCATTTATTGGACAGAAAAACGCCGTGTGCGGTAACGGCAGACACACAAAGTCAAATTAAGGAACGTACCAGAAGGACGATAAAATACATGCATAATGCAAGCTTAAGTACCGTACCCAAAAGGAATCCTACGAGGGCACCTGTACCCGAACGCAAAGCAGTCTTGAAATCTGCATCACCCAAAAGTTCGCCAAGCATAGCACCAAGGAAAGGTCCTAAAATCAATCCCCACGGAAGAAAGAACAGACCAACCACAGAGCCGGCAAATGCTCCCCAACTGCCCCACTTTGTACCTCCGCTGTATTTGCTTCCCAATATGGGAATAAAGTAGTCTACCACCTGGGCTATTACAACGAGCAGGAGAAGAATGAGAATCTGTGATGTGGAGAACTGTATCTTGTCTGTGAAATGCAACAACAGAAAGCCTACATACGAAACAGGAGGTCCGGGAAGAGCCGGAAGGATACATCCCAGCAAACCCACAAGCATGAATAATGCCGAAAGAATTATCAAAAAAATGTCCATATACTTATAATTTAGATTTTTACGTTTAAATCAAAAAAAGCTGCTCTCCGACTCACGTCGAAGAACAGCCACAACACAAACACAAAATAAAACACGACAAAACTACTATTTATATCTGTTATTACAGACCTGCATGACTATATTCGCATACAATCATGCAGTTTAGATAGTTTTCCTATTATATATTTGTTATATTATTGTCTGAATGTCTTATTACATGATTCCTTTTTCACGCAGATGTACCTGCCAGTTCCATGCAGAGCGGAGTGTGTCTTCGATAGAAGTATCAGCTTTCCAGCCCAATTCATTGTTAGCATATGAAGGGTCAGCCCATACCTTAACGATATCACCTGCACGACGAGGAGCAATCTGATAGTTCAACTTAACTCCTGTAGAAGATTCGAATGCATTGATAAGTTCAAGAACTGACAAACCGCGTCCTGTACCTACATTGAATACCTCAGAAGCCTGCTTCTGCTTCCCTTCAAGGATTCGGTTCATAGCTATAACGTGAGCCTTAGCCAAGTCTACTACATAGATGTAGTCGCGGATGCAAGAACCGTCAGGAGTATCATAGTCATCGCCGAATACGCTAAGTTTCTCGCGGATACCCATAGCTGTCTGAGTGAGGAATGGAACGAGGTTCTGTGGAACACCGTTTGGCAACTCACCGATAAGTGCAGACGGATGAGCACCTATAGGGTTGAAATAACGAAGTTTGATAGCCTTGATAGGAGAACCTGAAGCGATAGTATCGTCGATAATTTCTTCGTTAATCTGTTTTGTATTTCCGTAAGGAGATTCTGCTTTCTTGATTGGAGCTGCCTCTGTTACAGGCAATACGTCAGGCTGACCGTAAACTGTACAAGATGAAGAGAAGATAATTCCCTTTACACCATGCTTAGGCATCAGCTCGAGAATATTAATCAATGATACAAGGTTATTGCGGTAATAAAGCAAAGGCTTCTGTACTGATTCACCAACAGCCTTACTTGCTGCAAAATGAATAATACCTTCAATGCCGGGATATTTAGTGAAAACAGCATCCATACCTTCATAGTCAAGGCAATCTACTTTTTCGAAAGCAGGACGAATGCCTGTAATCTGTTCGATGCTGTCAACTACATCTGCTCTTGAATTAGAAAGATTATCTACGATGATTACTTCATAACCACTGTTCTGCAATTCCACTACTGTGTGAGAACCGATGTAGCCTGTACCACCGGCAACCAGAATTCTTTTTTTCATAATTAAAGTTTTTTATATTTTTCTGTATAGTAAAGTTTTAGAATTATTTCGAGCAAATATAATAAATATTATTCAAAAGTCAACCAAATTAATGGAAATAATATAAAAAAATCCGGTATCGGGGTAGATACCGGATTTTCTGGAACAATTTATATTTCCTTATTATATTCCAAACAATGCTGCAAGACCTTTGTCAACAC
>NZ_DXVR01000042.1:0-7891 GCF_019417265.1 Bacteroides sp. | reverse complement strand
GCAGCGTCAGATGTGTATAAGAGACAGGACATTCCCTGCATACCCTTAGGTATGTTCACCATACTGAGCTGTTCGCGGATTCCGGCAAACACGATAAGCGCAAGCGCAAAACCAAGAGCAGTAGCAAATGCATAAACAACACCTGTAAGCAAATCGAAATCGTTCTGGATTACGAGGATTGTAACACCGAGGATACAGCAGTTGGTTGTTATAAGAGGAAGGAATACTCCAAGTGCCTGATAGAGCGATGGAGAAACCTTCTTGAGGATAATCTCTACCATCTGTACCAACGCAGCGATGACAAGGATGAACGCAATGGTCTGAAGATATCCGAGGCCGAAAGCATCGAGGACAAACTTCTGGATGACGTAAGTAACGATAGTCGCAAGAACCAACACGAATGCTACTGCCGCACCCATACCCATAGCTGTTTCAACTTTCTTTGATACGCCTAAGAACGGGCAGATACCAAGGAACTGTGACAACACGATGTTGTTCACAAATATAGCTGTAATAAATATCAATATATATTCCATATAAAAAGTCTTTTAAGGGTTATGCTTTCTTCAAGCGGTTTACAATAGCAATCAGATAGCCCAATACGATGAAGGCACCCGGTGCAAGGACGAATATCAGCATACCATACTGTTCCGGCATTATTGCGATATTGAAAATCTTGCCTGTTCCGAGGAATTCACGTACACCGCCGAGCAATGTCAGGGCGATAGTGAAACCAAGTCCCATACCAAGTCCGTCGAACAATGAGGCTACAGGATTGTTCTTTGCAGCAAAAGCCTCAGCACGTCCAAGAAGGATACAGTTCACCACGATAAGCGGAATGAACAGACCCAGAGTAGCGTAGAGGGCAGGAACGTATGCCTGCATTACCATCTGCAGAACAGTCACGAACGATGCGATGACAACGATGAAGATAGGAATACGAACCATGTCAGGAACAAGTTTCTTGATAGAAGATATTACAATGTTTGAACAGATTAGCACGAACATTGTAGCAAGTCCCATACCCATACCGTTGATGGCAGAAGATGTTGTACCCAAAGTAGGACACATACCCAAAAGGAGAACGAAAGTAGGATTTTCCTTAACGATTCCGTTCATCAATACTTTAAAATTATTCATAATCTTACTCCTCTCCTGTTTATTTGTTTTCTACATTTTCAGTTTTCTCTTCAGCAGCAGCCTGCTGTGTTGCACCGCTTGTACCGTCAACATGCTGGTTCTTATATGCTCCGTATGCGCTGTTCACTGCAGCAAGGAATGCTCTTGTAGTGATAGTAGAAGCTGTGATGGCATCTATCTGACCACCGTCCTTTGACACTACCAGAGGAGCTTCGCCGGGATTCTTGCCTGTGATATCGCCTTTGGCACCTTTCTTGAACCAGTCGGCAGCCTTAGAACCCAATCCCGGAGTTTCAGCGTGGCTCAACAATGAATAGTCGATGATGTTTCCTTCAACATCGAAACCGACAAGGACTTTCAGTTCGCCACCGAATCCCATAGATGAAGATTCTACTGCAGCACCGATAAACTCGCCACCTTTTGTAGCCTTGTAAATCTTGTATGAAACACCGTCAACATCTATTGTCTCAGGAGCTTCGGCAGGGTTATTGTCGAAACCAGGAACTACCACTGCTATAGCGTCGCTCAATGTCTTTGCATTGGCCTGTGCTATAGGTTCGGCAGTCACTTCGTTCACCCAGCCCAATATTGCTCCGGCCACTACAGAGAAGCCTGTCAGGGCGAGAGCCATATTCTTCAATGATGATTCTAACTTTTTCATTTCTTTACTACCTCCCCGAATCTTTTAGGTTTGCAATAAGTATTGATAAGCGGAGTGAATGCGTTCATGATGAAGATAGCGAACGACATACCTTCCGGATAGGCACCGAAAGTACGGATAAGTACTGTAAGGAAACCTATGGCAATACCGTAGATAATCATGCCTTTGTGGTTCATAGGCGATGTAACATAGTCTGTAGCCATGAAGATGGCACCCAGCATAAGACCACCTGTGAACAGATGAGTAAGTCCGTCAGCATATTTGGCAGGGTCAACCAGGTTAAGCAGTGTAGCGAATACGAACACTGTTACGATGATTGATACAGGGATATGCCATGTGATGATTTTCTTCCACAACATATATACCAAACCTAACAGCAATGCCAATGCACTGATTTCACCGATACATCCCGGATTGTTACCGAGGAACAGATCCATAGTAGAAGGAAGCTGTTCGAGAGCAGTAGCATCACCTTTTACAGCCATTTTCATCAGAGCAAGAGGAGTGGCAGTTGTCTCAGCGTCTGTATAAGCAGTTAGCTGACCTGCTACCGGCCATGAAGTCATCTGTACAGGGAAAGAGATAAGCAGGAAGATACGTCCAACCAATGCAGGGTTGAAAGGGTTGCATCCCAATCCGCCGAATGTCATCTTACCGATACCGATTGCCACAAGGGCACCGATGATGATAATCCACAAAGGAAGGTTTGATGGAAGGTTGAAGGCAAGCAACAGACCTGTAAGTGCTGCCGAGCCGTCAAGTATGGTTGTACGTTCGCGTTTCAGAATGAACTTGGTAATCGCCCATTCAAAGAACAAGCACGCTGCAACAGATGTGAGCGTAACGATTACAGCCCCAAGACCGAACATATAGAATGACACGAGCAAGGCAGGTATCAAGGCTATAATTACACCGTACATGTTTTTCTGTACGCTGTCGCCGCTGTGTACATGGGGTGATAAAGATACTATTAATTTATTAGCCATAGTTATTCGATAAATTTCGATTGATTATTTTTTAGCATTGCGTGCACGGATAATCGCACCTACTTTGCCTTTACCTAAACGGATATAGTCGAGCATAGGACGGCGTGAAGGACATGTGAACTGACATGAACCACACTCTATACATGACATAATCATTTCTTTCTCTACGCGTTCCCAGTCGCCATGAGCTGATGCTGTTGCAAGAAGGAACGGTTCAAGTCCCATAGGACATGCGCTTACGCATTTTGCACAGCGGATACATGGCATAGCCTCTGCACGTGCAGCCTCCTTATCGTTCATGATAAGAACGCCTGAGCTACCCTTGCAGATAGGAACTTCTGTGTTGGCAAGTGCCTTACCCATCATAGGACCACCACCGATTACCTTTCCTGTATCCTCAGGCAGACCTCCGGCAGCTTCGATAAGCCGGCTCATCGGTGTACCCATACGTGTCAGGAAGTTTGAAGGGTTCTTCAGTGATTTACCTGTCACTGTAACCACACGTTCGAACAACGGTTTGTTCTTCTGTACAGCCTCATAAACAGCATATGCAGTACCTACGTTCTGAACTACGGCACCCACGTTGATAGGAATTGCAGGAGGAGCAGGAACCTGACGGCCGATAACAGCGTCGATAAGCTGTTTTTCACCTCCCTGAGGGTATTTCACTTTCAGAGGAACTACCTCAATGCCTTTGTACCGGGCAGCCTTTTCTGTCATCAGCTTGATGGCATCAGGCTTGTTGTTCTCTATACCGATGTAAGCCTTGTCCACCTTTACGGCTTTCATAAGAATCTGTACACCTACCAGGATTTCGTCAGCTTTTTCAAGCATCAGACGGTGGTCGGCAGTAAGATAAGGCTCACACTCTACTGCGTTGATGATAACACATTCAGCCTTGCATCCAGGAGGAGGAGTAAGCTTGACATGAGTTGGGAAACATGCACCACCCATACCTACTACACCTGCGTTCTTTATCTTGGCTACTATTTCTTCCGGAGTAAGGTTGCATTCCTTAACCAATTCTGTACTGCGGTCGATTGATTCTTCCCATTCGTCACCTTCCACGTCTATGAAGATAGCCGGTTTGCGGTAACCGCTGGCATCGATAACGCTGTCCACCTTGTTCACCTTACCTGATACTGAAGAGTAGATAGCAGCCGACACGAAACCGCCTGCTTCGGCAATCTTTGTACCAACCTTCACTACGTCACCTTTCTTTACGATGGCTGTAGCCGGTGCACCTATATGCTGAGACAAAGGGAAAACAGCCTGTTTGGGGAGGGCAAGCGTTTCTATCGCCTTGCCTGCCGACAATTTGTTTTCTGCCGGATGGACTCCACCTATTCTAAATGTTTTCACGTTTATATCGTTTAATATTGTTACTAATCGGATTAATTATGCTTCTGCCTTTGGAGCATCCTGTGCAGGAGTCTCTGCTTTAGGCTGTTCTGTTACCGGCTCTGCTTTTGGAGCAACAGTTTCAGCTTTTGGAGCTGTAGTTTCAGCCTTTGGAGCTGCTTCTTCAGCAGGTTTTGCCTTTCTTGGAGGGAAGTTCACAGCGATAATTGCATTCTGAGGACATTCCATTTCGCACTTGCGGCATGACTTACATTTTGCAGGGTCGATGTAAGCAAGATTGTTTTCAAGAGTGATAGCCTCGAACGGACAAACCTTCACACACTTGCCGCAACCGATACATGCAGCAGCACAAGCCTTGCGGGCAACAGCACCCTTATCCTTGTTGACGCACTGAACGTAAACACGGCGGTTGTTCTTACCTTTAGGACGGATTTCGATGATTGAACGAGGACATGCCTTTGCACAAGCACCGCAGGCAGTACACTTGCTTTCGTTCACTTCAGGAAGTCCTGTTTCAGGATTCATCTTGATGGCACCGAATGTACAGGCCGACACACAGTCGCCACAGCCAAGACATCCGAATGTACATCCTGTCTCACCACCGTAAGTAGAGTTAGCCACTACACATGAGCGTACACCGTCGTACTGAGTAAGTTTAGGACGGTTGGCACATGTACCATTACATCTCACCACTGCTACCTTAGGTTCTGAAGCTGCAGCTTCAAGACCAAGAATGGCAGCTACTTTCTCCATTGTGGGCTGTCCGCCTACAGGACACAGTTTACCTTCGAGTGAACCGGCTTTCACGCAAGCAGCGGCAAAACCCGAACATCCCGGATAACCACATCCACCGCAGTTAGCCTGAGGAAGCACTTCGCTTACCTGGGCAATTCGCGGATCTTCGTACACAGCGAATTTCTTAGATGCCGCATACAGAATTACTGCTGCAACCAAGCCGATGGCTCCCAATGAAATTACTGCAATTAAAATTAAATCCATAAATTAAAGTTAGTTTATTAATTATTTATTGTTTCCAATGTAAATGAAAATGTCCTGCTTATTCTGTTCCTCAAAAGATATATTATAATATAATAAGGTATAAGGGTACATAATGAAACTAAAGCCGATGCAGCCTCATCTCCGTCTGTAACTCTCATAGTAACGAACAGTGCAGCCAAGAGTACAATAAATGGGAGCACGAATGCCAGTACCACGGCTTTCATACCCATAGAAGTAGTGCCGCAAACCATCACCTCCTGCCCTACCGAGCAGCAGTCCGCACTTTCCTTATCATGTATATCGATTATTTTTTCCTTGGTCTCCGAAATATTACAGTGACCTTTCACGCTGCACGACGAACAAGCCGAGCTCTGAAGAATCTTGACCCTAACGTGAGAGCCGTCTATGCTTTCCACAATACCAAGGTGTTTTATATTATTATTCATTTTGCAAACTACACATTACAAATATGCAGCAAATGTACAACAAATTTTCAATTCCCGTTATCGTTAACGGATTTTTTTTTGTGAAAAAAATCCAATTCAGAAGTACTTGCAGGGCATAATGATAAAAAAATACAAAAAAGAGCCATATCCAGTGAACAAACCGACCGTTGTGGCAGGAATATTGAGAATAAGGCTCTTTTCATATCGGATGTGCTGAAACAGCTGCATAAACGCGCCGTTCCGGAAGCCGTGACACGTTCGTGTTCCGCTTTATTAAATTAAACAAGTGAATTGATATACTCTCTCATCTCGCCCACTGCGGCCTTGGCTTCTTTATAGAGTTTATACTGGGCAAGAGTTCTGACATAATTATGTTCAGGATATTTAATCTGATAATAAGTGTCGCCATTGATATAGTCAGTGAGGAAACGCACTGCCTGCATGTATGGGAACAATGTTACCGCATAAGGAAGCAGTTCTATTTCCAGCGGAGTGAGGAAACATTTTGCAGACTCGATATATCCTTTTGCAAATGATTTGAAAATCTCGAAATTGAACTTCACGTTGTCAAGGTTCTTATCGTCTTCCTGACCTGTATTGGCAGCCGAGCGAAGGAAATCGCCGAAATCAGAGAACACGAAGCTTGACATCACCGTGTCAAGGTCGATGATACAAAGAACGTTTCCTTCCTTGTCGAAAAGCATGTTGCTCACCTTTGTATCGCAGTGGCAGATACGCTTAGGGAGCTTTCCTTCGCGGTAATATCTTTCGGCACAACACATTTCGTATGCATCCTTCTCAATCTCTGCTACAATATCACGTACCTTGTCCATACGTCCTGCGGCATCAGCCTCAACAGCATCGTGCAGCTGCTTCATTCTGAACTCCATATTATGGAAGTCTGGGATAGTTTCTTCAAGCTGACAAGGAAGGTCGGACAACATAGCTTCGAACTCACCAAACTTAAGTCCAACAAGATATGAAGATTCCGGAGTAACGGCATCAAGAGTGAGTGAGCCTTCGACGAATACGCAAGCACGCCAGTACTTTTCGCCGTCAAAATAATAAGTCTTGCCTTCATCAGTCACAGCAAAGCGAAGAACTTTTCTGTCAAGGTCTTTCTCGCCTGCAGCTTCAAGTTTCTTGCGGATATGATTTGTCACACACTCGATATTGTTCTGCAACAAATCCACATTCTTGAAAATATTGTGGTTGATGCACTGAAGAATAAAATTAGGAGTACCTTCCTTAGTAGTTACAAGATAAGTTTGATTGATAAGACCGGCAGTCAAAGGCTTGACCGATTCAACATTTGTGATTTCCGGAAATTTTTCAATGATTTGATTTAATGAATTCATGGTTATAACAAGTTTAAAAAAATTTCATTCTATATAAATTGCTATCGCCGGATAGCAAAATACCAATTATTTTCAGTCTTAGATTTATTTACATGCCACAAAGATAGAAGTTTTTTATTTATCTGCGTATTTTTTATTTGCATTTCTTTGTCATTAAAATAAAACTTTATAGTTTTGCGCCAGAACTTTAAAATTTGAAAGCAACATGAAGACCACTGGAAAATCTCTCTTTACATTATTAATTATAATGTTGACATGCGGAATATCATACGCAGAAAACTTCAATCGCCCTGAATCTGAAAATTACGTCAAAGGGGTTACAGCATTAAACAATGGTGATATAGAAAATGCATACAAACTGCTGAATGCAGAAATAGAGAATAATCCTGACAACGGATATGCGCACTGCTACATGTCGCTCATATGTAATGCATGTGATGACATCGTATTGGCCATGCAGGCTGCAAATTCAAGTATAGAACTCATCCCGGAAAGCGACAACGAATACCGTTCGTTCGCATATTATACAAGAAGTATCCTCTGGGGCAACCTCGGAAAATGGGATAAGGCTATTGACGACATCACAAAGTCTATAGAAATCAATCCTAACGATGCTGAAAGCTTCAAGACAAGAGCAGAGATATATGTAAACACAAAGCATTACGAAGAAGCCATCGACGACCTGAATCACGCATTAACCATAGACAGCAATACTGACGTGACAGACCTGATGATGAAACTTATTGAATCTGTTCCGACAGACGAACTGGCTGAAAAAGTAACTAATGTAATGGGACTTATGTCGCTTAAATAAAATATCTTATAAAAATATATGTTTATCAGCCGTTCAGCGGCTGTTTACTGAACGTTCACTGAACACACGGTAAACTGTCTTTTCCTGATTTTGGTTGACTGTTATAATGTCATTACCACTGATTA
>NZ_DXVR01000041.1:0-23300 GCF_019417265.1 Bacteroides sp. | reverse complement strand
CATAATCTTTCTGAATTGAGCTGTTAATATTCCGCTTTTTTCTTTTATTCTTAGTACTCAATTAGAAAAAGCGAATTTGTCTAAAACTGCTGTAGAAATATTATCAGAAGGACTCTTTTTCGACAGTGGCTTGAAAGAAATATCATTACCTTCAAACCTAAAAGAGATATCAAACGAAGTTTTTTGTGGAACAAACAATCTACATAACATACAAATAGGTGAATCAACAGTTATAATAGGAAACAAAGCATTCTACCAATCAGGACTGACAGATATCACACATCACAACAATTATCTCTTAATAGACCATATGGCTTTTGGTAATTGCATAAATCTAAAAAATGTCAATAAAGTTTCAGATACAGGAAAAAACGAAGGTGTTATTTCTTCTGGAGCTTTCTACGAATGTACATCACTCACCGAAGTAATATTACCTGATAATATCACCACACTCGAAGGATACACATTCATCGGTTGTGAGAAACTTCAAAAAATCTTCCTCCCCAAAAGTTTAAAATCAATAGGAGATCAAGGTTTAAGAACAAATCACGACGTTCAGACTATAATTTTTAATTCTTCAGACATTCCTGAAATGCACAATATACATGATACTACCATCCCAAATGTTTTGCCCTTTGTAAAGAATATAAATGAAATATTAGTACCCCAACAAAGCGTAGAAGAATATAAAAACAGACTCAGTTCTTATGCAAATAAGATAAAGGGAATATAAAATCAATTATTGCTGTCCAATAAAAATCTAGCAAAACCATAAAAATCGGGCTGACTTCATTTACGAGATCAGCCCATTTTATTAGATTTCTGTTGCCAAACAAAATCAATCCAACTATGGGTATAGCGGACAGCCGCAAAAACAGGGATACAGCCTGGATGAAGCTTCTAAGGTGTGTGGTGCCATCCCAAGACCGGCAAGAAGAAAGGAGGTATAAAGGTACACACTTTCATACATGCCAACGAGGGAGTCCCTTAAGAGATAAAGTTCACTTCGGCAGCGACTAACGATTCTTTCATGTTAAGACTGTCAGTACTGAACAAGGGCGACATAATTGTAATGGACCGTGCATACATTGATTATGAGAAACTGGAAGCTCTTACACAAAGAGAGGTTATGTATGTGACAAGAATGAAGAAGAGCCTGAAATACAAGATTATAGAAGACCGTATATACCAAACAACCGAAGGTCTCATGGAGGTACGTATACAAATACTTCTATGGGGAAAGTGCTAATGCGATTAAAATACAGATCCGGATGACACTTATAGCCACTCAACTCTATATTTTTTGAGAGCGCTTGGAATAACAAAACAATACTCGACCATTGAAAATACAATGATCAAGCGGTATTTTTAATCAATTTTATCGGATAGCAATAGATAAAAATACACAAATAAAAAACGCTTCGTCGTTTCAACTAAAATGAACGGTCATTTAGATTGAAACGACGAAGCGTTTTTTTATGGTAGTTTTTGCGACTATTTTATGAGCTTAAGTTTTATGGTTTTTATGGGGCGGAGATAGTATTTTACGGTTGTCCCTGCCGGTCTGATGTTAGTACTGCCAAATATATTAAATGCATATTCGCCATTTTCACAAAGATACCTGTTTTCTGTATAAAAAATATTATGTCCATTCTCTTCAAGAAATGAATTCAATCCGTTAAGGTCAGTAGAAAAATCCTTATGAAACTCTTCTGCTTCTGTCTTTGTGAAAGTCCTCCATACGGTCATACCGTCAATATCATAGTTTTTTAATATTTGAATGGCCTCTCCTTTCGCGAATTTCCGAAACCACTGATCCGGAGAAATAATTGTTACTATAGCCTCATCAGCCGACTGTGTCTCTACTCTCCATACATAGAAAGGTCCCCAAATGACATCAGCGTTCGGAATTGATTCTACTAAAAAAGTTTCTATTTCATAATCCGGAATATCGACATCACCATCCTCCCCTCCCCCCACAGGAGTTTCATCTTCCAAATCAAGCACTATTTCTTCCTCCATATTCCATCCGCTTATCTGGAATTCGCCATCCATATTCAAACCATTGCCACTTTCTCCACCGTCGCCTTCATAACCACCGGTAAATTTATAAGGCTGTCCTGGCCGGAGTCCATTAATCATAGTATAGCTGTAATTATCCACCTTGTCACCCCTGTCTATACTCACAGAAACAGTGGTCTTTCTCTTTTCTACAGGAAAGAAAAACTTCTGGTCGGAAATCCATTTTCCGTCTTTCTCATAACATTGAATCATTCCGCTTTGTGTATCTTCAGCATAACCACCGCTTATATTATATCCGCTATATACGGGCGAAACACTCACACTGACGCTTTTTACTCCGGAAGGTATATTGGTAAACTCCACTTCCGCCGAAGCCACCACATACGCAGGAACCATGTTCACATCCGTCTGCTTGTCTATCTGAAGCGTTGTATGAGCAGCCCTTAAGGCCTTATCAGACATTGAATTACTTTTCATCGCCACAATCTGTTTTCCGTCAATGCCGTTTTTAAGTACATAACATTCCTCGTCCATGCCTACGAATACACTGATGCCGTACTCACCTTCCGCAAGCGAAAGTTTCATTTCATCCCCCTGCCTGAATGTTTTATCAATTACATTTTTTCCGGCCGCATCCGTACAGAACACTCTGACCGGATATTCCATATCAAAAGCTTCTCCTGCCGCATTTTTCTGGAACTTGATATTAACGTCCATACCGCTTCCACTACCATCTTCAATGGTATATTTGCTACAAGAAGTCAGCAGTAGCATAAAGAGTATATATACCTGATTAAAAGCTTTCATATTCAGACAAATCATTAAATAACAATAACTCCAAAAGATGCGTAATGTACCATACATGCAAGACAAAAAAAATAATAAAGGCCACGGACTATCGGGAATGACAGGCAGTGGCCAATATGGTCAGTGAACAGGCTGTGAACGCCCGGTGGACGAAGAGTGAATTCCATTCGAACGACATTAGAATGGAATTCTAACGGTATTATAACAGCATTTTAATAGCGTTTAATTACTGTTTAAATTGTGTTCATTGGGCGTTCGTTAGCCGTTCATTATGCATTCAATTAAGGATTAGTAGCAACGGGACCTATAATTACAGGTTCTTCTACGGTCCATCCAGTTTCTTTAATATCGAATGACAAGATATTTCCATTAACGGTTACATTGAAGATATAACTGTGTCCGGGAGATAAAACAAATTCCTTATCTGTCATACCATAGTCAATAGTACCATCAGCTAATTTAAGGCCTATAAAATCTGTAGATATGGCTATAGTCTGAGGAACTATAATAGCTTCACCAAAAATATCATTTGTAGAGAAATCATCCGTTAAGACTAAAGGAACCTTTATATCTTGAGCAGTACCGTTTGTAGTCACACTAGCATCATTCATATTGATTGTTCCATTTGGCAATGCCTTGATATACAGTTCCGCACCGCTAAGATTAAGTCCGGCCGGAGCTTTAACTGCTACTTTTATTTTTGTACAAATATGGTTAAATGTAAGTGATACTTGTGGTGAGACACTACTTCCAGTACCTGTGGCATACAATACATCTTCCACATTGCCAAAACCAGTTGTCTCGTCAGTATTCAGATTAAGTTCCACAGTTTCCGGCTTTACAGCTCCATCCTCTCCAAAAAGTGAAGCAGGATAGAAAGCTGAAAAGTTCACTGTTTCCGTGCCTTTATAGAATACATTCTCAGCCGATAGTACTCCGTCCGCATCAGAAGTAAATGTCTTTTTTCCGGTGAAAGGCATTTCTCCTGCACCGGAAGCGTATATAGCAATCTGGTCTTCTTCAGAAAATTTATTTCCTGAAATTCTTGACGCTACTATATCACCATATTCTCCCAAGTTGGTTTGAAACTTGACTTCAACGCTCTCATTGTCCGAACCATTCGGACTGTTTATTTCGTCTTTGCTACATGCTGCAAGGCTTAGCAGACATGATAATAAGTATATTTTTTTCATGATTGTTAATGTTTAAATCAACAGATATTAATTCTTAGTTATTTTAACTCCTAGAGTTAATGGGAATAGTTGTATAGTGTAGTTTCCAGCTTCTCCAATATAAAAATTAAACTTATCGTCCTGTCCTGAATCATAATATTTCGCTTTGGTATCGTTACTATCAAACTCCCTTGCATAAGCTGGCCACCATACATCTTTGGTTTTCTGACACATAAATCTAAACCTACAAGAACCATTATTCAAAGCAACATCACCTGTCCATTTATAAGAGAAAGTTTCTGTATCATAATTGAAATCAACCGCATTCTGTGGTGTCCAAGAACTTAATGAAGAACCATCTCCACATATATATAGTTTTTGAGGTTCAGTTGGAGTTATTGTAACTACATTTGTTTGAACATTAATTATAACTTTATATTTACCTTTTACATATATCCAATAATTAGGAATGTCGCCAATATAATCAGTACAATAAGATACATTACATTTATTACCATCATATATATCACCATTTCTTACATAACCTGGCCATTGTTCATTACTCTGACAACTAAATCTAAATTGCTTACCATTTTGTATATCTCCATCAAAACTTAAATCGTAGCTAAATTCATAAGTTCCAGGAGTATTTGTCATTTCTACAAAATTAGTAGTTTCCCATCCATTTAAAGCATCACCATAAATATACAATGGATTTAAACTCTTCGGAGTAATAGTAACATCCAATGTTTCAATATTAAATTCTATATCGTATGTTCCGGCATGAATAATATTGAAGTTTACATAATTACTTCCAGGATTAGTCTGATGATATTTTGCTTTTAAAACACCATTATTTGATTCATCCTTTCTATAAGATGGCCAATACTTATCTTTACTACAAATAAATATAAACTCACCTTTATTCATCGCTTTGTTCAAATATTTAAATGTTTTTGTTGATGAATCATATTCCAACTCCTCTGCTGCATAAGTACTCCAACCTACAGTAGTTGCATCACCACATATATATAAAGGATCAACTACAGGCTCTGAAGTAGATGTAATTGTAACAATTTTAGTTGTTGGATTTAACGTCACTTTATATTCTCCACTCAAATTCACTGTAAACTTAGGGTCATCTTGATTTTCATAAATCTGAAAATACCCTGCAGTCATATTTCCATCCACATCTGCACCTTTCACATATCCCGGCCAATAAGCATCTGCCTGACATGTAAACTTGAAGTCACCTGAATTACTTATATTTCCTGTCCATGAGTATTCTCCTGTTTCTGTATTATAAGTCATTTTTTGTGCTTCATCAACTGGTAATGCATATCCTTTTTCACTTATAGCACTTCCATAAATATATAGGGTAGGATCTTTCATCACTATATCACCATTCCTTTTTACTTCCATATGGTATTTATATTGATGACCTGATTCAAAAGTTTTCCCTGTAGGAATATCATAACTTACCACCTTATCAGATGTTTTATTATCCTCATTATAGTTGTAACAGAACTTTATAAATGTACTATTTGCCGCATAAGTAGCAGGAGCAACATAAGCCTCACAGTACTGAGGAGCATTAAAATCGTCTGTTCTCTGAGTTCTTATCCTTATAGAAGTTTCTGTGTCAGAATTAGATATTGTTCCTTCTGTAAGATCAAGATTTACAGCATCGTAACAATTCTCGAGGAATACGGCATTTACCAATTTACCTTCATATTCTTCTGGTTGATATGCAATAGATACCTTAGAAAGCAGATGTTTGAAATTCAGAACAATAGGAGTAGCAGTCTTCAACTGATTCTTTACCGACGCATAAAGCAAATCTGAATCGGCATTGCTATCTTTCTGATTTGCACTTATTTTATGGTTTATTGTTGGCAATGCATTACTTTCCTGTAATACAGGCAAATCTGAATATTTGGAGATAGCAACGAAATAAAAGTCCATACCAGAATCCTGAGGATATTTTGGTACATATCCTTCTTTGGCAGTGAATACAAGTATGCCATCTTCACCCTTCGCATAATTACCGAACTTAAATCCGCCGTCGGAATACTGAAGACCTATCACTTCATCCATCAGGCTTGTATTTTGTTCATTAGCAGTAATAAACATAAACAGACATTTGTCCTGAAAGAATGCCTCGATATCCTCTACTGTAGTTTCCGAACTTTCACTTCTGCTGTTTGCTCCCCAACCAATATTAGGCGACATACTCAACACTATCTCTCCGTCCCAATTTTCAGGTGCAGGAGTATTCTCAAACTCCATTTCATTGCTACATGAAGCTACGAGCATCATCAACAATAAAAAGAATAAAGTCTTAAACTGATAAAATTTGTTTGATTTCATATTCTTATTAAATATTGGTTATACATAGGTTTATTGAATCTCAATAGTAAAGTCATTGCTTCCTCCGTCTGTAAAACTTGATATAGTCACTCCCTTAAAATCAAGACCGACTTCATTCAAATCAAGCAAAAAGTCGTAATAATATCCCGGAAGCCAATGGTTGCCAATAGGTTCTTCAGTATCTGGATCTTTACCCAAATCTATTCCTTTATTTATATCATATCCGAAGAAGCCTTCCGATTGAACTGTTGAACCGTCGGAAAGAACAGCTTCTATGTGAAACAGTTCATCATTTTTGATTTCACCACCGGCCACAGTAAGCGTATAAGCCTTCAAAGCTTCGTTGGTATTGACAGAAATACCCGTTCCACCATTAAGCGTCAATACCACTTCTTTGCTGCTACCTTCATAAGTATCAGCATCTTTCTCAGCATCCTTATATGTATATTTATTTCCAAAACAAGCGTATGTAGTAGAAAAAATCTTTAAAGACTTGATAGTTACAGAAGCTGCTCTCTTGTTAGTTACACCAATCCTGAATAATGAAGTTTTCTGTTCAAACTTAAGGCCTGTCTGTATATCTGAGTAATTTCCTGTAGCTACCATTGCAAGACCTGACTTGAGATGCCCGGTATCATTATTGGCACTTTGAGAATAAACGCTTTCAGGAAGTTTAAAAGAGTATGCACCTGAAGAATACGTAAATCCAGTGTTAGGATAGAATGCATAATATTTATCACCATCAGACGGCTTATTGAAATTCTCGCATACGAAATCCGCACTCTTTCCATTCTCTGCTATAGTTTCATTATTAATGGCAAACACCTGACTTGTAGATGCAGACGAGCTGAAATAAATATCAAACTTGTCATCGTTCTGCCACATAAAACTTTTTCCATCTGCATTGTTTACGGTTGCCCTTGATGAAACACTGTTGTCTTGCACCCCTCCTATCTGAGCTTTAATTGTGAAAGCATTATTATCGCTTTCCTGCGACACTACATCATTTTTTTCGCATGAAGATACTCCTAAAGCTAAAGCTATAAATGGAGCAATCCCTAAAAAATCAATATATTTCATATTACTTTAATTATTATTTAATTAATACTTACTTTATTGATTATCCCATACAGAAGTTCCTCCGCCATGAGAAGTTGACGGCAAGAAATCACTACCGGTAACAGAATTGGTTGCTTCATCACCAAAGCTTCCACACATTACACCCTCTGCTTCTAAATCATAGACTGCACACTTGGGTGGTACATAAATGTTTTTACTTAAAGTTTCCATTTGCTATTGTTTTTAAGGTTATTATTTATTTCATATACGCTATAGTAGCCGACTGAGGGGCCACAACAAGTGTTTTTCCTTTCACATCCGAAAGTCCTTTCTCAGGATTTATCTCTCCATCATGACAGACGACACGGTATGTGCCTTCAGGAACTTCCACCTTGGCATTCTTCTTGGTAGCATTCAAGATAACGGTTATATCCTTCCATGCCTCTCCTTCAGGCTGTCCTTTGATTCGGAATGCCACAACACCCTTGGCCGATGGATTAATGAACTCAAGATGTTCATAAACCTTTTCTGCGCTGCCCAAACGGAAAGCAGGATGAGCCTTTCTAAGTGCTATCAGACCGCGGATATACTCGTATGAATCCTGATGTTCTTTCTTCAAACGCCAGTCTATCACGTTGATGGAATCGGGGCTGCAATATGAGTTTTTCACTCCTTTTTTGTCTCGCATAATCTCGTCACCAGTAAAGATAAACGGAACGCCCTGTGATGTAAACACCGCTGTTTCAGCAAGTTTCAGCAAGCGCATACGTTGTTTCACGTCTGCATCAGGAGCAGTAATCTTAAGTCGGTCACCTATACAATGGTCGTCATGGCAGCTTATGTAACTTATCATCTGAGAAGGTTGTGCAGTCCATGACTGAGGCATATCCTTTCTTACTTCCTTAAGTTGCTGATGTGGAAGTGCTGCAGCTATACCAAACATCACTCCTGCCTCATGCCCTTTGCCGTTTGTTACGAATGCACCTTTTGTATCATCACTCCAGGAACCACGCAAGCTGTCACGAAATTCATCACTGAAAGCTGCCACTCCAGGCATTTGCCATGTATTAGCTTTCATTGCAAGTTTTTCAAACGGGTATTTAGGAGAACCTGCCGCCCATCCTTCTCCATAAATGAAGATAGAAGGGTCTATCTTGTCAAGCTCTGTACGAATGGCTTTCATCGTTTCTATATCATGAATTCCCATAAGGTCGAAACGGAAACCATCTACATGATATTCGTTAACCCAGTATTTAACGGATTCTACAATGTATTTGCGCACCATTTCGCGGTCACTCGCTGTCTCGTTTCCGCAGCCTGAACCATTGGCAAATGTTCCGTCATCATTGAAACGATAGAAATATCCGGGAACAGTAAGTTGGAAATTGCTGTTGTCTGTATTGAACGTATGGTTATAAACGACATCCATTATAACCCTGATGCCGGCTTTGTGGAGCGACTGTACCATCTGCTTGAACTCACGGATGCGTACTTCCGGTTTGTAAGGGTCTGTAGAGTACGAGCCATCAGGCACGTTATAATTCTGTGGGTCATATCCCCAATTATACTGCGGTGTATCCAACTTAGTTTCATCTACCGAAGCATAATCATAAGATGGGAGAATATGCACATGAGTAATTCCAAGTTCCTTAAGATGGTCAAGTCCGGTAGTCTGGCCATAGATATTCTTTGTGCCTTCTTCTGTAAGAGCAAGAAACTTACCTTTATTCTTTATGCCTGAAAGACTGTCAACAGAGAAATCGCGGTGATGCATTTCGTAAAGAATGATATCATTGAAGTTTTTCAGCTCCGGACGTTTGTCGTCAGCCCATCCATCAGGATCAGTGTCATCAAAGTTGATTATTGCAGCACGCTTGCCATTTACTCCAACAGCCTTTGCCATAACTCCGGGGGTATCGCCCAGCCATCGTCCGTCAATCTGTACATTGAAAGTATAGAACTTCCCGTGCAAATCCTCATGAACAGTAACAATCCACTGCCCTCCATTCTTTTTTAGCATATCTACAGACCTTATAGGTAAACTATCCAATCCATTATCGTAGATATTAACCTTAACAGCATCTGCAGTTGGAGCCCAAAGCATAAAATTAGTAGATTGTGGAGTATATTCCATTTCCACCCACTCCGTAGAGAATGAAGGATAATCAGCATAAGACTGATATTTAGAAGGATTTCCACAACCGATTGCTGCTACCATAACAGGGAGTGTTAGTATATGTTTTATATTCATCATTTTGATTTTAAGCTTGTTATATCAAGCATATCAAAGGCAAGAAATTCACCTTTGATATGCAATGATTATTAATTATTTGTAGGTACGAAATTAGTATAGATTTTGAAGCTGTGTCCGCCATCAACAACAACATTTTCACCACCGATGCTTGAGTTTTCTGTTCTTCCCGAAATTACATCATAGTATAACGGCCATCCTTCTGGTACTTGCTGCCACTGTGTATCAGCTGTATCTGCAAAGAAACCTATCACAACCATCTTCTTGCCGTTATAAGTTTCTATTTCAAGTCTTCTACCGCCAGTCCAACTTCCTTCATCAACGTTACGAACCTTTATAATTGCTCTTTCATCAAACAGTTCAGGATTACCCTTACGCAGGTTCAGTATCCTTGAGTAGGCCTGATGGAGTGATTTACGTGCAGGATTGTTGAAGTATGTCCAGTCAATAGGTTTTTCATCGGTCTTGCCTTTTTCCATTTCTTCGTTAGTAGTTCCCGCATAGTTTAACAGAGCTGTATCAAACCCTAGTTCACCACCTTGCCATATCATCTTAGGACCAGGAACAGTGAATGTAAATGCTGCAAGGGCTGCCATGCTGTTCATTCTTACTTCTATATCATTTTTGACTATATCAGTACCCCATTCTTTAGCTTTAAAAGCAGCACGTTCTTCATCATGACTTTCAAAATAGCTTACCCAACCTCCTTTGGTTGCTTCATAAATACCTATATTGAACATACCACTAAAGTCACTGTTTTCATTCCAGCCCATCCCGGCCTGGTAATATGGTTCATTTACTTTATTCCAGCACATCATTCCTCTACTTGCTAGTTCGTTTTCTTCGGATGCTTCACACCAATGTTCGCAAATCATTATAGCATCTTTACGTTTGGCTTTAATTGTGTTGTAATAATCAGTCAATATATCGATACGTTGATTATTATATTTATTATCATCACCTTGGCTATCCTGTGTGAATCCTTTTGTCAGGTCAAAGCGGAAACCGTCAACGTGATATTCGTCCATTAAGAACTCTAAATTTCTCTTTATAAATGTTTTTACAAGTTCTGAAGTATGATTAAAATCATGGAATACGCTCTGTGAATGCGGAGCATCAACGTTGAACCATGGATTATTAGCAGCCGTCTTATTGTCGTCACTGTTCCAATACAAGCGTGCGAACGGATGCGCCCCTGTCGCATGATTATAAACCACATCAAATATAACAGCCATATTGCGTCTGTGGCACTCGTCAATGAACTTTTTGTACATATCCTTTGTACCGTATGCCTTATCCATAGCAAAATAGAAACAAGGATTGTATCCCCAACTGCTATTGCCCTCAAATTCCTGCACCGGCAAAAGTTCAATAGCCGTAACTCCAAGTTCACTGAGATAGTCAAGTTTCTGAATAGCTCCGTTAAGGTCTTTTGTCTCAGAGAAATCACGCAACAGCAACTCATATATCACCAGGCTGTTCTTGTTCTTTATTCTGTAACCATCGTATGCCCATGAATATTCATCCTTGTTTATTTTGAACGTAGATACTATTCCGGCACCCTTTGACGGATATACCATTTGTGATGATGGATATGTATATTCAGGAATATACGGGTCGCTTCCAGCATCAAGAATTTTTTCAGTATATGGGTCGGCAAGCCTTAACTCTGTATCTTTTTTACCTTCTACTTCACTTCTGATACCAAGGTAATACTGGAATGCGTATTCTTTGTTCGCATCAAGCCCATTGAGAATTATCCACCAGCAACCGGCTGTTTCATCATAAAACATCTGCGATGTTTCATCGTTGGCACGTTTCCAGTTATTGAAATTTCCCATCACATATGCATAATCATAAACACGTTTTCCTTGATTATTTTTTTCATAAAGGACAAGTGCCACTGTACTGTTATCTATTATGTTTATTCCGTGCTGCAGCCCTGCAGGCATGTCTTTCATTTCCGGTTCAGCAGGAGTAAAACCAACATATTTATTATCAATTATATCCTCAAAATGGTCGGCCGGTTCACCTTTTTCTCCATCTGAAGTACGGATAATGAGTCCCAACTGTTCTACAGGAGTAGAACCACTGCCAAACCAATCTCTTATACTCGGACCAAGAGTTATTTTCCAGACATTCTCCTTCACGAGTTTCATTTTACATTTTTCCGTATCCTCGTCCCATCCTGCAGGAACATACATCCATGTACCTTCAGAGATGACACCGGCATGAAGATAACAATCCTTATCGTATCCCAACAAAGGAGAATCTTCTTCACCATCATCTGTTTCGACTTTCAATCCGTTGGCATTAAAGTAGATATCAAGCGGCAGGTCTGCATCAGGAAGATTGCCGCTTTGGTCTTTAGGATTAAGATTAAATCCAGGCTCCAGAAGACTGACATCAATGTCATCTTCTACCACTGTGGAGTTACCATTGTCCTCTATAGGAAGGAGTTCAGGTATCTGTTCGTCACTGCATGAGTATAAATACGGCAACGACAAAAGCAGTGAGAATATATATATATAAGTCTTTTTCATAAGATTATTGTTTCATTAATATGATTATTTTTTTATTACAACAACATATTGTACAGGCTTGTTAAAATACCATCTTATCTCATACTTGCCACCTTCGCTAACAGTAAATTTGTTGTTTTTGCTTTTCTCGAAATGTCCCTCTACGTCCGAAGGATGGATTTCAAAACCATTCATGAATGACTTGATAACCCACTCTTCACCAGCCTTCAACTCAATATCAGAATGTGGATGAGCATACCATTCATTATTATCTCTAAGAATATCCATCTCATCACCATATAATGAATAGTCATTGAAATCACCGATAACCTTCCATCTCTTTTCCTCATTCTCCATTTTGAGCTTTCCGGTAGATGTATCAAAAGTTACAAGATAACTTGTATTGTCTCCACTACCATAGGATGTAACATTGTTATCGAAACCTCCAAGCGTCATTTTGCCATCTACAATTGGCGTACCCCACCATGATTCGCCATGATTTATCTTCCAGCCATTTGTCAAATTATAAGCCATTATCTGAGCTTTATAACTACCGTCTTTCTGTTTATACAACTTTTGTGCATATTCTTTAACCCAATCACCCGTATCATCATTTACACACTGATAATATCCTCCGATAAAGTATATTGATTCTGTATCATCCTGTATTTCAGTATATGTGAATTGTACTTTCAGAACCGAGGATACTGAGTTTATAACAATATTGTCATAATAAGCCTTCACCCTAAAGTATAATGTTATAGGCGACGATAATGAGACCTCAGGCAAAACTATTTGCTGGTACTTCACAGCTTTATTTAACACATCAGACAAGATGTCAAACTTTGCCTCTGCGATATCTGAAGCTATAACACTTCTTTGTGAGAATTCCGGATTAAGTGACATTTCCAACTGATATTTTGCTCCTGTCAACGGTGTCCATGAGAACGAATGGATATCATTGTTATAAGTATAGTCCAATTCAATATCCTCAGATTTCGCCATAACATTTATAGTAATCGTTTCAGACTGAAACTCTACAGGATAATTGTTCTTTGTAGCATTGATTGATAATTCTATATCTGTTCCGTTTCCACTTACAGACATATCGTATTTTTCCAACAGGCTTAAAACCGCTGCATTCAGTTCTTTGTAAGTTATGTCAATATTATTCTGATTTTTAACAGTTGCGACAGTCGTTTTCTTCAATATACTATATCCTTCAACCTCCGGTTTCATATTTATAACAACATTATAAGTAATTCCGGCATTATCGCCAAGGTATGCAGGTGTCCATGCAAGTGACAAAGCAACGGCATTGACATCAGTTGCATTCAGATTTATATACTCTATTTCTGTTGTAGTAATAACCGGAGCCTTATAGCCAGTTGACTCATTGTCATAAGGAGTTATCAATGAAGAAACAATATTCGAAACCAAAGGCGATTTAGAGTCAGATATAGAAGAAGAAACTCTAAATTGCAAATTTGTTGGTCCCAATGTATAATTTCCATTTTCATCGGCATAATTCTTTAATAAAGCTATTATCTGATCATTCAGTTCTTTATTTGTCAAACTCACTTCACTTCCTTTTCCGGCATTGGAATATAGCGTAATCTTATTATTGCCAAAGTTATTCTCTGAAGCAATATCCATTTCCAAATTATTTGTTATTGCCGCATTATACCCTACATTAGCTTGCTCCCATTTAAAAGATAGTGCTACTTCTTCAGGCTTAAGGTTGTCGATTATGATATTTTCTGTAATATTTTCCAAAACGGCAGGCTTTGCCTGACTTTCGGAATAGTATGACTTTTCCAAATCGCTTTCACAAGATTGCAGCAATATCAATCCTGTAAATAATGCCAAACTATTATATATATGTTTCATATGTCCTTAATTTATAATTATTAATATCCCTCATTCTGATGTAAATTACCATTTACACTAATATCACTTACTGGAATTGGGAACAAATTGTATTTATCGTCAACACCTACTCCTGATATTACACCGCCTTTTTCAGCCCAGGTATAAGAATTTGAAGTAAACAATCCGAAACGTATAAGGTCTGTACGTCTGGTTGCTTCCCAATAAAGTTCACGACAACGTTCGTTAAGAATATTTCCGTATGCTACGCTGGCTCTTGAGGCACTGACAGAAGTATTTTCAGTTAACCAACTTTCTGTTACTTCGCTATAAGCTGTATTTGCACGTTTGCGCAAATTCTGTATATATTCAACAGCTTTAGATGTACTTCCACCTTCACCACCTCTGGCTACAGCTTCTGCATACATCAGATATACTTCACCAAGTCTAAACAACGGGAAATCTGTATCCGGGAATGTGGTATTTTTTCCAGGTGTTCCATCACCATTGAGATTTGAATATTTATAGACAGCCCATCCTTCTTCTGTAAATGTACCTATAGCAGAGGTTGTAATATCAAGGCTTCTTCCTTCGCTATAGAATATAGCCCTATTGTCGAATGAGTTTATATTGTCAGCGGTCCAGGCAGATTCTTCAGCATCGTAATTAAAAGCACGAATCAAATTGCCAGTAGCACGGAAGCCGTCCCATCCACCGTTACATCCATAGTTTTTTACGGTTCCTTCGCTTCCTGAACGTGAACCGAGGATTATGGCACCAATACCATATGACTGTGTTGTATTACCGTCTGCTATTACAGGGAATATTATTTCTTTTCTGGCATCTGCATTTTCGCCATTATCTGCCATAAAAAGTTCAGCGTAATCATCTGCAAGCTCATACGAGTTGCTTGTTATTATATTATTACATGCAGTAATACAGTCTGTATATCGTTTGGTTCCGGTATATATTTCCGAGTTCAGATACATCCTTGCCAAAAGGAAATCTACACAATGCTGGTCTGCACGTCCGTATTCATCAGTCATTTCCGGCAATGAAGATTTTATCGTATTAAGTTCTCCCTCAATCCAATCGAACAAATCCGCACGTTTGATTTGTTCCGGCAGTGAAGAACCGGTTTCTTCTGTTGCGAAAGGAGGATTACCAAATGCATCCATCAATACATAATATGCCAATGCACGACAGAAACGAGCTTCTGCATTATATCTTTCACGATCCACACCTTCAGGAGCATTTGGCAATTGTTTAAGATAGTCGTTTACAAGACTTACAATATACATTGAACGGTGATACAAACCTTCCATCGGTTCTACTTCGGCTGTATTCCATATCATACCGTTTACCTGAGTTACCCAACTGTCGCCCCAGGCACATTTAGCTTCATCTGTAGTATTTTCCTGAAGTGTCCACCAACAACGCAACAATACAGTATTTCCGGCATCCATACCTTCAAGGTCTGAAGCACCTGCATTATCCTGACCTGACAATGCCCATACTGAATATATCTTCTTAAGTCCCTGCAAGTAACTTTCGGGAGTGGAATATGCATCTTCAGCTGTCATGATATTAGGATCAAGAGGCATAACATCAAGATCGCCAATACAGCTGCACATCAGGCTCATTGCCGATGCCAATATAGTAGTTTTTATATAGTTCACTTTCATGATATTATAATTTAAAAGTTAAGATTCAATCCTAAAGTAAATGTTCTTGGGCGTGGCCAGATGTTCTGGTCAATTGCGTTACATTCAGGGTCAAGACCTGAATATTTTGTAATTGTAAACACATTCTGTACAGAGGCGCTTATACGTCCGGAAAGTTTGTCTGTAAACAGTTTCTTGAATGTATATCCAAGTGTTATATTATCCATTTTCAGGAATGACGCATTCTCAAGGAACAAGTCACTTGCTTTCTGTTCGTTTGTACTTGTCTGTGTAAATCCTGTCATCTCAACTGCTGTTTTATAATAGTTGGATATAGAACCCTGATTTGAGAATGAGTTTAGAGAACCTCCATCTGCTGCACTTGCATTATAAACATAATTTCCTATGCTTGCACGAAGATTAAAGCCAAGATCCCAATTCTTATAAGTGAACTGTGAATTCAATCCCATATAAAAATCTGCCATCGGACTCTTGTTTGTCATATATCTGTCGTCTGCAGTAATCTGACCATCATTATTTCTATCAACAAAAGCATTCTGTACAGGTTTACCGTTTTCATCATACACTTGCTGGAAAAGCCAGAATGTTGATGGTGCATATCCTACCTGATGCTTCTGAAGGACTGTACCAGAACCATAAGAAGCAGAACCGGCATCTATACCCTCATAATCAGGGTTGAAATTTGCTGTAAGTTTTGTTATCTTACTTGTGTTCCATGTAATGTTATATCCCAAGTTCCATGAGAAATCCTTTGTCTGAATGGCTACGGCATTGATATTGAACTCAAGACCTTCATTCTTCATAGAACCTACGTTAGCTGTAACCAAGTTAGTGTAGTTACTACCAGCCGGAACACTTACTGTGTTAAGCAGGTCCTTAGTATGCTTCTGATAATATTCGATACTACCGTTAATCCTGTTGTTCAGGAATCCATAGTCTATACCTATATTATATGTAGTAGTCTGTTCCCACTTCAAATCAGGGCTATATCCTTTAGGCTTCAGAAGATAAGAACCCATATATTGAGTGTTTGGACTTGTACTCAAGGCGTACTGTGTAAGGTAAAGGTAATCTCCGATTTCCTGCTGACCTGTTACACCATAACCTACACGTAGTTTGAGGTTTGAAAGAACATCTGTTGCCTTTTCCATAAACGGTTCGTTTATGATGCTCCATGCCAAAGCTGCAGAAGGGAAAAGTCCCCAACGATTGCTCTTGCTGAAACGTGAAGAACCGTCATTACGCAAAGTCACAGTAAGAAGGTATTTGTCCATAAGTCCGTAGTTCAAACGGCCGAAGAATGAAACAAGGTAGTTTTCCCATGGAGAAGGATAACAATTGTTTTTAATATATCTTCCTTCTGCATCACTGTATGTCCAGCCTTCCTTATTACCCATATTTTCAACCGGATTTGACTTGTTTATACTATAATCCTTATAATAGAAATGCTGCCATGAATAACCGGCCATTACATTGATATTACTCTGTATTGATTTCAAGTCCTTTACATAGTTCAAATAGAAGTCCAACAAAAGGTTACGACGCAAATTGTTCCAGTTGTTTCCCTGTCCAATGTTCTTGAAATCTGTATCTTTTGCAGCTTGGAAAGAACCCGGATTCACATAATTACCTCCGTTGGTTTCAGCCCAGTCGTATCCAAGGTTCAGATTTGCGTGAAGGTCTTCAAGGCCATGAAACTTATAATCCAACTGTACGTTACCCAAACTACGTTTTGTCTTACCGGAATTATTTACATCATAAAGCAAAGACAATGGGTTTACGGCAGAAAGTGTATTCGGATTGTTTTCTCCGTTACTCCAGTTCCAGTAGCCATTAAAATTGTATATTTTACTTGCATAAGCAGGATCTGCTGTATCGATACCATATATAGGTTTTGTAGGATCATAGAATGCAGCTGCTCCTACAGCACCGGAATCAGCAAAACGGTTATTGTTTATCGTTCCTTTTACATTTACATCTACACTAAGATGATTGTCGAAGAATTTTGGGCTCAAATTCAATGAGAGTGTATATCGTTCGTAATCAGAAGTTTTGAGAGTTCCACGTTCTTTATTATAACCAAATGAGACACGGAATGGAAGGAAACCGACTTTTCCAGCTACAGCTATATTCTGGTCTGTACTCATACCACCCTGATAGATTGCATCCTGCCAGTCTGTAGATTGTTCTGGATACATATTAATCAGATTTCTTGCTGCATCTCCGAGGGCTGTTCCTTCAGCATACTGCTGCGTAACAGCCTGACGGAACTCGTCTGCACCCATAACTTCTATTCTCTTATAAGGATCTTTGTATGTATATGTACTATTGTAAGAAACCTTAATTTTGTCCTGTGTACCCTTCTTTGTAGTAATAATAATTACACCGTTTGATGCACGCGAACCGTAAATAGCTGTAGCAGATGCATCTTTAAGTACAGTAAATGTTTCTATATCATTCGGGTTTATAGTTCCAAGTGCATTTGATGTTCCAGGAGCTGCATCATTTGACACAGGAATACCATCGATCACTATCAATGGGTCATTACTGGCATTCAATGATGCTCCGCTACGGATACGGATAGTTGAACCGGAACCAGGACCACCATCACCCTGATTGATTGAAAGTCCCGGAACTTTACCCATAATCAGTTCCTGCGGTGATGTAACAGCTCCCTTATTCATTTCTTCAGCTTTGATAGCTACAACAGAACCGCTAAGGTCTTCTTTCTTTACACTACCGTAACCGATTACAACCACGTCTTCCAATAATTGTGTATCATCTGTCAATACCACATCCATCTGTTCAGCAGCAGGAAGTTCCTGTGATTTATAGCCGATAAATGAAAATACAATGATATCACCCTTATTTGCCTGAAGGGTAAAATTACCATCAAAGTCAGTTATTGTACCGTTAGTAGTACCTTTGACAACAATGTTTGCTCCAATAACAGCCTCACCGGTTTTATCTTTCACAACTCCGTTTACAGTAATGGATTGCGAAAAGGCCTTAACCGACATCAGAATTCCTGCCAGAAATACCAACAAGAATTTTCCGTTCAATTTTAAATCTTTTGCTATCATGTTATTAATCTAAAGTGTTAATGTATAATCTTATAAAGTAACTATTGAAAACTTTTATAAAAAGGAATATACCTATTGAAAACTTACATTCTACCCTAATAAAACATCTTTCTCTGATTTTCTTGATTATTACGGATTTATATAATAATCCGTATAAAAAGTCAAAGTCCCGTACGAACTGAAGGAGCGTATCCGTAAAGGAACGGATATAGAAGGTTTTACTTCGTCGGATGTACTATACTTGATAATGCCTGACAGATTTTCAAATGGTAATCCGGATAATGATATTATTCCGGGAATGCTTGAAAACAAGGTTGACTGTAATGAGCAGTTCGGACGTCACGGTGGCGATTTCAAAGGAATATCAGAGCATTTGGATTATATTTCAGACCTTGGAGTAACTGCCATCTGGCTTAATCCTACACAAGAAAACGATATGAAGGACGGCTCCTATCATGGATATGCCATAACAGACTATTATCAGATAGACAGACGTTTTGGTACAAATGAAGAATTCTGCAATCTTGTTAATGAGGCTCATGGAAAGGGACTCAAGGTCGTGATGGATATGATTTTCAATCATTGCGGTAGTGAGAATTATCTTTTTAAGGATAGACCTCAGGATGATTGGTTTAATTTCCGTTCAAATTATGTCCAGACATCGTTCAAGACAGCGAGTGTAATGGATATCCATGCATCGGATTATGAGAAAGCTATTGCAACAGACGGATGGTTCACACAGGTGATGCCCGATTTGAACCAGCGCAACCGTCATGTGGCACGCTATCTTATTCAGAGCAGTATCTGGTGGATAGAATATGCCGGTATAAACGGAATACGTCAGGATACGCATCCTTATGCCGACTATGACTTTATGTCAACCTGGTGTAAGGAAGTTCTTGAGGAATATCCTCATTTCAATATTGTGGGTGAAACATGGCTTAACAGTAATGTGCTTGTTTCCTATTGGCAGAAGGATAGTAAATTGGCTGCCCCTAAGAACTCAAATCTGCCTACAGTGATGGATTTTCCTCTCACCGATCTTATGGGTAAGGCTTTCGATGAAGAAACAACAGAATGGTCAGGCGGACTTTACAGACTGTATGATTATCATACGCAGGACCTGATATATGCAAATCCTATGAATCTTCTTATCTTCCTTGACAATCATGATACTTCACGTTTCTGCAAGAATGAAGAAGATGCAAATAATATAGTACGTTATAAACAGGCTATTACTTACCTTCTTACTACACGTGGCATACCTCAGATATATTATGGAACAGAGATACTTATGGCAGCCGACAAGAGCGAAGGTGACGGTTGTCTTCGTCGTGATTTTCCAGGTGGATGGAAAGGTGATAAAGTAAACTGTTTCACTGCCGAAGGCCGTACAGATTTGCAAAATGAGGTTTTCGATTATACACGCAAGCTTCTGAACTTCAGAAAAAACAATGAAGCCATTTGTAAAGGTACAATGAAACATTTCTCTATTTGCAAGGGAGTATATGTCTATGAAAGGAAATACAATGATAAATCTGTTGTAGTGTTTATGAACGGTACTGACGAAAAACAGACATTAAGTCTTGTTCCGTATAGAGAAATACTTCCTTCTTCCTCAGCTACAGATTTCATTAGTGGAAAGAATGTTGTTTTGGATGAAGAAATAACACTTGGCAGTCGTGAAACATTGCTTTTGATATTCTAAAATCATTTATAAAAACGCTGGATATGTGTAAGCGTTAAATATCACATATCCAGTGATTTAATAGACGGAAAACCTTTAGAAAAGTTTATATTTTATTTCTAATTCGAGAAAAGCACAATTAAGAGCCATACATTTGCACCAAAGAGTTTTTTTAACCTGATTACTAAACACTAAAATACCTGAAAAGCTATGAACCTTAAAAGTATTTTTTCATTTACATCATTAATCAGTTTTGCCTTGGTGGTGAATGCTCAGAAACTGACTTCTCCTGATGGCAATTTCATTATGAATTTCAGCCTTAATCAGGAAGGTGCACCTGTTTATGAACTCACTTATAAAGATAAGGCTGTAATAAAACCAAGTACATTGGGACTTGAACTTAAAAAGGAGGACGCCAATAAGAAAACAACTTTCGACTGGAAGGAGCGTACTGACAAAGATCAGCTGGATGCGAAAACCAACCTTATGACAGGTTTTATCATTAAAGATACAGCAACATCTACTTTCGATGAAACATGGAAACCTGTATGGGGAGAAGAAAGCGAAATCCGCAACAATTACAATGAACTGGCAGTAACTCTTGAACAGCCTGAAAACGACCGTCATATTATTATCCGTTTCCGCCTGTTCAACGACGGTTTAGGATTCCGTTATGAATTTCCACAGCAGAAAAATCTTAACTATTTCGTAATAAAGGAAGAACATTCACAGTTTGCAATGGCAGGCGACCATACAGCTTTCTGGATTCCCGGAGATTATGATACACAGGAATACGATTACACGACTTCTCGTTTGAGCGAAATTCGTGGAAAAATGAAAGATGCCATCACACCTAATTCTTCACAATACGTATTCTCGCCAACCGGTGTACAAACAGCTTTGATGATGAAGACCGATGACGGACTTTACATCAATCTTCATGAAGCAGCATTGATAGAATACTCTTGTATGCATCTTAATCTTGATGATAAGAATATGATTTTCGAGTCATGGCTTACATCGGATGCCAGAGGAGACAAGGGATATATGCAGACTCCTTGTGTATCGCCTTGGAGAACAATTATAGCCGGTGATGACGCACGAAACATTCTTGCTTCAAGAATAACTCTTAATCTGAACGAGCCATGTAAAATAGAGGATACATCATGGATTCATCCTGTGAAATATGTAGGTGTATGGTGGGATATGATTACAGGAAAAGGCTCTTGGGCATATACCGACGAAGTACCAAGCGTGAAACTTGGTATCACAGACTATTCAAAAACCAAGCCTAACGGAAAACATTCGGCAAACACTGAGAATGTAAAAAGATATATAGATTTTGCTGCCGACAATGGATTTGATGCTGTACTCGTAGAAGGATGGAACGAAGGTTGGGAAGACTGGTTCGGTAAGACAAAGGATTATGTATTCGATTTTGTTGCACCTTATCCTGATTTCGATGTACAGGAAATTCACAGATACGCTGCAAGCAAAGGCATAAAAATGATGATGCACCATGAAACTTCATCCTCTGCAAGAAATTACGAACGCCATATGGATAAGGCATATCAGTTTATGGTGGATAATGGATATAACTCTGTTAAGAGCGGATACGTTGGCGATATCATACCTCGTGGAGAGCATCATTACGGACAATGGATGGTTAATCACTATCTGTATGCAGTGACAAAAGCAGCTGATTACAAGATTATGGTAAATGCTCATGAAGCAGTACGTCCTACCGGAATATGCCGTACATATCCTAACCTGATAGGAAATGAATCTGCACGTGGAACAGAATACGAGTCTTTCGGTGGAAACAATGTTAATCACACGACAATTCTTCCGTTTACACGTCTTATCGGAGGCCCTATGGACTATACACCGGGTATATTCGAGATGGATTGCAGCAAGATGAATCCTACCAACAACTCACAGGTACGCAGTACACTTGCACGTCAGTTGGCTCTATATGTTACTATGTACAGTCCTTTGCAGATGGCTGCCGATATACCTGAAAACTATGAGCGTTTCATGGATGCTTTCCAGTTTATAAAAGATGTTGCAATCGATTGGGATGAAAGTAAATATCTTGAAGCGGAACCGGGTGAATATATCACTATTGCACGCCGTGCGAAAGGTACAGACGATTGGTATTTGGGATGTACAGCAGGATATAACGGACATAAATCAGACCTCAAACTTGATTTCCTGACTCCTGGCAAGAAATATGAAGCCACTATTTATGCGGATGCTAAAGGAACAGCATGGAACAACAATCCCCAGGCATATACTATCACAAAAAAGAAAGTTACAAACAAATCTAAGTTGAAACTTACAGCCGGAGTCGGTGGCGGTTATGCGATTTCTATAAAAGAGATAAAATAGTCATATAAGTTTTGATAATTTTCTCTTGTAGAAGAGTGAAAGTTCGTACGGGACTTTCGTCACTTTGCGTCCTTTCTTAAGAACTATGTCGAATTTCTGAGGACATGCTTCCTTCAAATCCAGATAAAGTATAAGGTAATTGGAATTGGCCTGTCTGACTACTTCTTTCAGATATACATCGGAACTTGTCAGGCTAACGTCTGAGGATGAAATATCCTCACCATAAAGCAGAACCTGAAGTTCGGTATTTTTCATTCCGGCCCACCAAAATGTCGGAGCCACTTTTTTGATTGAGGCCTGTACCGGAGTCTTAAATCCTAAAAATGAAAATACAGCCACAATGATTAACAGTGTTTGTTTCATGATATTTTAATATTAATAT
>NZ_DXVR01000040.1:0-23982 GCF_019417265.1 Bacteroides sp. | reverse complement strand
ATTTGTGAACTCATAATGTTGGTTTTATGAGTCAACTTTTTTCAGGGTAAGACAACTCCTCGTTATATGTTCTTTTAATGTTCACCGGGCGTTTATTAGCCGTTCACTGAATGGATACAGAAAAATAGAATCCCAATTTATCCTTTAAGTATCTCTTTTATGCCTCCCAAAGAGCCAAGTAGGGAGGTCGCTTCGTATGGAATGTAAACGGTCTTGTTGTCCTTTCCGCTTGCCATTTCCTTCAGAGTTTCTATATATTTAAGTGCTATCTGATAAGATGCCGGATCGGAGTTGGAGCCTTTGATTGCCTCGGCCAGTTTCTCAATAGCTTCAGCCTCCGCTTTTGCCTGAAGAATTTTTGCTTCCGCTTCACCCTGTGCCATAAGAATCTGTGATTCTTTCTGTGCCTTAGCCTGATTTATCTGTGCTTCCTTCTCACCTTCGGAATAAAGAATCTTCGATGTTTTGTCACCTTCAGCCTTCAGAATCTTCGCACGGCGTTCGCGTTCTGCCTGCATCTGCTGTTCCATGGCACGGCGTACACTCTCAGGAGGAGTGATGTCCTGCAGTTCCACACGGTTTACTTTAACTCCCCATTTGTTTGTTGCCTCGTCAAGCACCTCACGAAGACGGGAATTGATGGTGTCGCGCGATGTAAGAGTTTCGTCCAGTTCCAGTTCGCCGATAATGTTACGAAGAGTTGTCTGCGTAAGTTTCTCTATTGCGTTTGGCAGGTTCTCTATCTCATATACCGACTTGAACGGGTCTGTAATCTGGAAATACAGCAATGCGTTAATGCTGGTGGTCACATTATCTTTGGTAATCACGCTCTGTTCCGGAAAATCGTAAACCTGTTCACGAAGGTCTATCACGTCCGACATTCTTATAAGTGTCTGTGTAGCTCCGTTCATTCTTGTTACCACATACCTTGTATAAACCTTTCTCGGTCTGTCGAGAATAGGCCATATGATGTTTATACCTGAAGACAACGTACTGTGGTATCTTCCTAATCTTTCAATAACTTTTGTTTCCCCCTGGCGGATGATTTTAAGCCCCTGCACTGCGAAAACTATCACAACAAGTGCTATAAGCCCTACAACAATCAAAGCTCCCATAAATGTGTGTTTTTTAGATGTTTATAATAAAGATATTTATCATGCTTTTCTGACGGTGAGTATAATGCTGTTCACTTTAAGAACGACGACTTTCTCGCCTTTCATAATATTGTTTCCGTCTTCCGATACAGCCTTCCACCTGTCCCCGTCAATGGCTATGCGTCCGCTGTTTGTTTCCGGAATGATGTCTTCCTCAACGATGGCTGTCCGTCCGATAAGGGCTTCCACTCCGCTTTTCGGCGAATCTTTCTTCCTCGAAAGAAACTTAAGCATGAACGGGCGTACATAGATGAATGATATTAAGGTGAAAACGGCAAAGACCGTAATCTGCCAGACTAAAGAATCGGTGAAACACGATGCCACAGCTGCTCCAACGGCTCCAATAGCCAGACATAATGCAGCGAAACCTACGGTTATTATTTCTATTATTACAAGTGCCAGTGCTATGGCAAGCCATATTTGCCAGATTTCCATAAAATGAGTGTTTTAAAAATTTATGTTGTCAAGATATTAATTTTTTCCCGGTTTTCAAAGGGATGTGAGGAATTTTCTACAATAATATTTGAAGCATGATATACTTTCATAAATTACAAAACTCCTTTCTCTTTCATATAATCTGTCAGGTCTTCCATCAGATAACGTGAACCAAATGTATGCAGTACATCGTATGAGGGGACAATGTATCCATACAGTATCCCTGATTCTTTAAGCTGTTTATAAACTTCTCTCTGTGATAGATGAAGATGTACAGCCAATGAGCTGATGCAAAATGTTACAAAATCCAAAACTTCTTTATCCATGGAATATGTTCACTCCTAAGCATATTGCCCATAAGTCCCTCATGGAGAGCTGCATTCAACTTCCCGTACCGTTCCTTTATGCCATTTAGTATATCGTTTCGATAAACCTCGCAGAAATTATATCCTAATGAAGCGAATGGCTCCATAAGGAAAGCACCATACTTACCGAACTTGTGTTTTGGATCGTATGGAATTCCTAATACCATCTGGCGGAAAAGTGACTGTTTTTTTCTTGCATGTGCTTTGAATGCCGTTTCACCGTTTCCCGGTGGAGTTTCTTGATATGCAGCTTTCTGCTTTAATAATATAAGCTTTTCTAAATGTTCCATATTTTAAAATCCAGTTATATGACAAAATTAGCAATAATATTTTATTAATTATTATGTTGCGATAATCAATACAATTTATTTTTTCATACCTTTGCATATCAGAATTTAAAACATTACGATTATGATTATCGACAAACTTGAAAACATTGGAATGTATGCCTCTGTAAATCCGCTGTTTGCTCAGGCTATTGAATTTTTGAAATCGACAGACCTTAATGCTCACGAACTTGGTAAGGTAGTGCTGAAAGAAGGCGAACTGTTCGTTAACTTTGCTGCTGCAAGACCAAAAACTAAGGATGACGCAAAAATCGAGACACACAATAACTTCATTGATATCCAGATTCCTCTTACTGGTACTGAACTAATGGGATATATGCCAAGAACAGACCTTGCTGAGGCTGAATACAATGCTGAAAAGGATGTAACTTTCTATCCTGGACATGCTACTGACTATCTGACTGTTAAACCAGGTATGTTCGCTATTTTCTTCCCTGAAGATGCTCATGCTCCGGGTGTGACTGAAGTGGAGTTGAAGAAAGTTATTGTAAAGGTTAGGGTGAAATAAGATATCGGTTTCCATTTACGGATCATTTGATAACGGAAGAATAGGCAAGCATTAGGCTGTCTGCCTGTTCTTCCGTTTTTGTTTTTAATTGATTTCTCTGTTTCTTCATCTTATCTGCAATATTTCCGCCTGTCCTTATCAAATTGGTATCTTTCATTGCTGTTATGGTACATTTTCAGTGTCTATTATGGATTAATTTTGCTGGAAAATATAAGTAATATGACTGTGTGTATTAAATCTCTGATTCAGAATATGAATATTGTTATAGGTTGTACTATAGGGTGTAACTACTGTTATGCCAGGTGTAACTGCAACAGGTTTCATATGACTGATGATTTCTCAAAACCGGAATATATGGGCAGGAAGTTATATCTTATGGATAATCCGAAATCACATGTATGGTTTCTCACCGGAATGAGCGATTTCTCTGATTGGAAAACAGAATGGAATAATGAAATATTCAATCGTATATCTATTAATTCTCAGCATTCTTACATATTATTGACCAAGCGACCTGAACTTATTGATTTCAGAACAGACGATGAAAATGTGTGGATGGGTGTGACTGTAACCAGAGCGTCAGAGAAAAAACGTCTTACAGATTTAAAGAAACATGTTAAGGCTAAACATTATCATGCCACATTTGAACCTCTTTTTGAGGATATAGGCGAAATTGATTTTAGAGGGTTTGACTGGGTTGTTATAGGAACAGAAACCGGAAAAAGAAAAGGGAAAGTTGATGCCAGGCCAGAGTGGGTATTACATATAGCTGAACAAGCAAAAAAATGTAATATTCCTGTTTTTATGAAAGAAGATCTTTTGCCTATTATGGGTGAAGATAACATGATTCAAGAATTACCGGAACAATTTATTAAAAAAGCATGGAAAAAGAAATCATCAGGGAAATAGAGGTGCAAAGCGTGATGACCAAATCGTCTTTGCCGGTTGGAGGATTCTCTGTCAATCCGTACGTGGGATGTCCTCACGCATGTAAGTATTGTTATGCATCGTTCATGAAACGTTTTACAGGTCATACGGAACCATGGGGAACCTTTCTTGATGTGAAGCACTGGAAACCTATAACCAATCCGCATAAATACGATGGCCAGAGGATTGTTATCGGTTCTGTTACAGACGGATATAATCCATACGAAGGGGAGTTTTGCAGGACTCGCAGACTTCTGGAAGAGCTGAAAGGTATAAATGCCGAGATAATGATATGTACCAAATCTGATTTGGTTTTGCGTGACCTCGACTTGCTTAAGAAGTTCCCGAAGGTTACAGTCTCATGGTCTATAAATACCTTGGACGAACAGTTCCGCATGGATATGGACCGCGCCGTAAGTATAGAGCGAAGGATTAAGGCTATGAAAAAGGTATATGAAGCAGGAATACGTACCGTGTGTTTCGTGTCGCCTATATTCCCGGGTATTACCGATGTGAAATCCATTATCGGGCGAGTCAGGGATTTTGCCGATTTGATATGGCTTGAAAATCTAAATCTTAGGGGGCAATTCAAGGGTACCATCATGAGTTATATTAGGGAGAATCATCCGGATGTTTATGCCTTGTATGATGAAATCTACAATAAGAAACGGATGGACTACTGGGAGTCACTCGAAAAAGAGATTTCAATGTTCGCAAAACAAAACGGTTTCCCATACATGGTTAATGACTTGCCATACGGGCGTTCCGAGAAAGGGAAACCTGTCATAGTAAATTATTTTTACCATGAGAAAATAAGGTTGAATCAGTAACACTGATTATATAGACTTGATTGATGCCACAAATTCACTGATGGTCTGTCCTGTCATCTGCTTGAAGAAACGCATCAGATGGTTAGGCTCAGAGAAATGCAGGCGGTAGGCTATCTCTTTTACAGACATGCCTGAGAAAAGGATATCGTTCTTCACTTCCTGCAGCAACCGCTGTTTCAGCAGATGTACAGCCGACAGACCGAACTCACGCACTACGGCCTTATTCAGTGTCACCCTGCTGACGTTCATCATCTCCGCATAATCCGATACATGTGTCTTCTCTGAAATATGTTTTTCCAGCAGTTCTTTATATTGGTATGCGTAATTGTTCTGTGGAGGTGCGAAAGGAAGGTTGAAATGCCCGGCATAGAATCTGTTAAGCAACAGCAGAAACTGATACAGACAGGCCACAATCATGTGGTAACTGTCGGCAACAGGATTATGCAGCTCTATTTTCATCTGTTGCAGGATAGTCAGGTATGTAGCCATATCTTCCTTCGGCATATCGAAAAAAGTAGGGTAGTCATGCTGATAGCAATACAGAAGTCTGTACATGAAATATTTGTCTGACAGAAAGTTGTTTATGAATTCCTCCTGAAAGATTAGAAAAGTATAGTCAAGTTTCTCCAGACAGACATGCCATTCCTGAAGCTGGAATGGAGATATGACAAGGATCATATTAGGATGCAGCTCTATTTTCCTGCCCGACAAAAGCATATAGCCTTCTGCTCTGCGAAAGAAATAGAACTCAAAGAAATCTGTCTTATATCGCTTGTCGATATTGAACCATCCAGGCTTTTCGGAACTTTCCGCCGTATTAAGAAGAAAATCCACTCCGCATGAACTTTTGGAGTATTTCAGCAGAGAAATATGTTCAGCTGCTTTTACCGGATAAATGCTGTACGATTCTTTATGCCTCATAACAATTTGTTTTTACTACAAAGGTAGTTCTTTTTTTGGTTATTTCTATCAGTGAAGCAATATCCGGTGTAATGGCAATTTCTGAGTTTAGGATTCTATATACCACAGGACTTCCTAAAGGTGCATATCTGACAGCTTCGACTGTTTTGCCTTTTATGAATCCCATTTCCGACAAACGTTTTCTTAACAGTCCCTGCCCATTTATTCTTGTTATAATTCTTTTTTCTCCTTTCTTGAGTTCTGTGAGTTTCATTATTTTATGTAGGCTTTGGATGTAAGTATTTTTCCTGTATCAAAAAGCAGATTTTTTGCCCAGCGTATTATTACGGCAGAACATACAACAGCCACAAGTGTGTCAATCCACGTAATATCCCATATCATTGCACATATCAGTCCGAATATAGCCCCAAGACTTGTCAGTGCGTCAGCTACTACGTGCAGGTATGCCGAATGGCGGTTATAGTCTTCGTGCTGATGTTCCTTATTATCATGTAATACGAATGCACATATTATGTTTACCACCATTCCTATGGCTGCCACAATCATGGCTTCCGTATATTTTATATCAATGGCTGGAGTGAAGAAACGTTCTGCCGCCTCTATGATGATGAAAATAGCGAACATCAATAAAAGAATTCCGCTTGTATAGGCAGAAAGAGACAAGACCTTGTCATTGTCAACATTGTTTACCTGTTTTTTCTGCAATTTGCGTACTAATGCGTATGCGCCCCAGCTAAGACCTATAGCCAGTACATGCGATCCCATGTGAATGCCGTCGGCAAGTAGTGCCATTGAATTTGAGAATAGTCCGAATATTATTTCAAGCACCATTGTCGTAGCCGAAAATATTACTACAAATGCTGTTCGTTTTTCACCCTGTGATTTTTCCGGTGATACTGATTCATGTTTATGTCCCATAACTTTATTGTTTTTATTTTGATGCAAAGATATAGAACATATATAGTGATAGAATTACACAAAATATTTCATTTTTGGTACATTTTATTCATCATGTTTCTGAATTCATGCGGTGTAGAGCCTGTATGGCGTTTGAAAAAGCGTGAGAAATAGGACAATTCATTAAATCCTAACCTATATGCTATTTCTGAAATGTCATTGTCCGTGCGGAGCAAGAGTCTTTTTATCTCCAATATCAAGCGTTCGTTTATCATCTCCAATGCGGGTTTGTTGAAATGTTTCTTTGTCAGTACATTCAGATAGTTTGCACTGACTCCCAATTGTCCGGCATAATATTGTACCTGGCGCTCTTTTGCGAATGAACTGTCTATTAGCGATTTATATCTTTCCATAATTTCCGACATAATAGATGTATCCGAATTATTAATGGCAATTCTTTCTAATTCCAACAACAGTGTATGTATCTCAGATTGTGTTATAGCTGTTGAGTTTACAAGATTGGATACTGACTCTTTGTATATCTGATCAAACAGAGTCTTGATACGGACTTTCTCATCTTCGTTCAAGTCTTTACAGACAGGAATTTGCTTTTGAAAATCGGTAGAATAGGGTATCATGAAATCTTCTGTAAACTGTAATGCTGAATATTTCATCTTTCCTTCGGTACATAGAAAGTGGACTTGCTCCTTATGAAGAAAATCCTGTCCGGTGTTATCTGATACTCTTCAAAATCTATGGTATGCGTTCCGTTTCCTTCGTGTATCCAGTAAACGGCATAAAAGAAATGCCGGTGCGAGAATGTCACTTCAACATTCTCGTCGTCCACTATCTCACGTTTTATACTGAAATCTTTATCCTTCACGTGAGAATGTCCTATCTCCAGACTTCCTATTTTATCCATACTAAATATCCTTATGTTTTCTACTGCATTCCGGACATTCGCCTTTAATTACAAATGATACGGAATGCATCGTAAATCCTTGTCTGAGTTCAAATTCAGGAAACGGAATATCATCCATGCAGAATGATTTCCGGCACGACTCGCAATAGAAATGTATATGTGCGTCGGATTGGTTACAGACGGTTTTGCTTGTACACAGCTCATAGTTCAGTATTCCGCGTCCGTTTTCGAATGAATGCACTATGTCGTGCTCCAGGAACAGCGTCAATACGCGGAATATGCTTGACTTGTCCATTGTGGCAAGAATATCCTCCAGGTCTGTCAGACTCAAGGGACGGGCCTGTTCTTTGAGTACTTTCAGTACAAGAATTCTGTTTGCCGTTGGTTTTACTCCTTTCAATTCCAAGCTTGCAGCCAAATCTTTAGATTCCATAGCCTTTTCTGATTATCAGTTCGTTTCGCCACAAAGTTACGAAAAAATAAATCCACTTGTACGTGTATATGTTTTTATGCAACCGGGTTGCATTTGGGGCTCATATAGTGTTGGCCATTTATCAAAATGGTATCACTTTCTTGCTAACCGGTGGTGGTAGTAATTATTTTTTTTCGGAAATTTGCAGCGGATTTATAAAATTAAAAAGATACATGATAAAAGCTATATTCTTCGATATCGACGGAACTCTGGTAAGTTTCAACACTCACCGTATTCCGCAGTCGGCTGTAGATGCCATCTCTATGGCAAAAGCCAAAGGTATTAAAATCTATATCTCAACCGGCCGTCCTTTCTCGCTGATAAACAATCTTGACGAGATAAAGCATATGATAGACGGATATATCACAGCCAATGGGGCTTTGTGCTTTTCGGGCGACAGGATAATATCATGTACTCCTATCCCGAAAGAGGACGTATTGACGGTGTTGAGGTTTTCTGATGACATGAAATTCCCGTGCATGGTAGTAGGAGAGAAGAACCTTACTATGTACAACAGCGACGAGAGGACAGACCGTATATTCCGCCAGATGCTGAATGTCCACAATATGAGGGAAGACAATAATGTGGAACTGATTTTGCAGCAAAAAATACTACAGCTTACTCCTGTCATTTCTGTAGCCGAGGAAGAACTGATTATGCCTCGCCTTTCAGGCTGTGTTTCATCCCGTTGGTATCCGGACTTTGCCGATATAACTGAGACTAATGCCAATAAGGGTAACGGACTCCTGGATATTATATCGCACGAAAGCATTAGCATAGATGAAACAATGGCTTTCGGTGATGGAGGCAATGACTTGTCGATAATAGAGAAGGCAGGATTGGGCGTTGTTATGGGAAATGCTAATCAGGCTCTTAAAGAAGTGGCCGATTATGTTACGTCATCTGTAGATGAAGACGGTGTGTATAATGCCATGAAGAGATTTGTACTTTAAGCTTGAATAAAATCATGAATGACCTTACATTTTCTCTATATACAGATTGTGTTTTTATATATATAGATTGTTTATATAAAAATATAACTTGTATTTATATAAATATAGGTTGTATTTAGAGAAAATGAAAAGGTATTTTGCACTTGTCGAGCCTGTAGAATAAACTTCTGTCAGGCTAATTCTCTGTTATATCATTTGAAATAGCTTTCCCATATTTTCTGATAAATAAATTTTCATTCTTATTACCCCATTCAATCATGGCATCAATAATTGGTATCAATGTCAGGCCTAATGATGTGATGGTATATTCCGAACGTGGAGGTAATTCAGGGTATATGGTTTTCGTGACCAATCCGTCTTCCACCAGCTCTTTTAACTGTAAATCAAGTACACGTGGAGTGGCTTCAGGGAATATTTTATGAAGTTCGCTCGGACGTAATGATTTGTTTCGTAATTCATCCAGGATGCATGATTTCCACTTTGAACCTATAAGGCTGATTGTCAGCCTTAAAGGGCAATCCAAGTCTACCGGTATTTTTCTTTCGTACATAAGTCTATGGAACTGAAATTTATTATCACTCAAAAACAAGCGTAAAATTACAAAACTATGATATGATGAAAAAATTTTCATATACCGAAAAATTTTTCGGTACTTGTGGAAATAACAACTACCCTCTAACTTTGTGCCATTATAATTACTGACACATAAACCTATAATTATGAGAGCGAATATAGAGGAATACAAGGCTGTAGAACTTGCGGCCATGAATTTTGTGAGGAGTGTTGCAGAAGGCAACAGTTCGTATGCTAAACATCTTTTTACAGATGAAGCTGTCCTGTTCGGATATTTAGACGGTCAGTTGGAACATGGCAGTATAGAACAATTCTACAGGAATGTAGACAATGTTGGTCCGGACAGCGGTTTCAAGGCGCGTATAGACGTAATCGATGTGGAAGAGACACTTGCTGTAGTTCGTGTTTTGGAGGAAAACTGGGGTGGACGTATAGATTTTACTGATTATCTCCTACTTATGAAGATTGGCGGTGAATGGAAATGTGTGGCGAAAGCCTATAATCAGAATTCAAATACAATAAAAAATAAGGAGAAGTAAATATGAAAATTACTGTTATTACAGGTAGTCCGAGGAAGAACGGAAATAGCCTGGCCATGACACGTGCGTTTATAAAAGAAGCTGAAAAGTGCGGTCATACTATTAATCTCTATGATGCCGTTTCAATGAATATAAGTGGTTGTCATGCGTGCATGACTTGTTATAAGACCGGGAGAGCATGCACGTTCAATAAAGATTTTGATGCTATAGCATCTTCTATTATTGATTCGGATGGAGTTCTGTTTGCCATGCCTGTCTATTGGTATTCTATTCCGGCACAAATAAAAGGAGTAATTGATTGCTTATTCTCGCTTGTAGCTGGGGAGAAGAATGCATCCGGAAAGAAGTGGGGCCTGATTACTTGTTGCGAGGGAAATGATATGTCTGTAATGGATGGTGTAAGAATACCAATGGAGAAGACTGCTTCCTTGTTGAAATGGAATCTTGCAGGTGAAGTTCTTATACCGGATGTCTTAAATGAAGATGAGATTGAGAATACTGATGGATGTCGTTTGGCTACAGAACTTGCCCATAAATTTTGATTGTATATTAAAGGTAAATGGAATCCTAAAGAAGGGATAACATTTACCTTTTTATATGAAGTATGATTTGAATTCTTATTAGAACCAATGGAAATATTCTTATTTATTATGTCGATATAAATAAAATATATTATTTTCTTTGGCATAATTAATCCATCTTTTATAATATTTCGTATATTTGTCCACATATATCATTTTAAACTAAATCTTACCTTATGGAAAAAACCACTTTTCACTTGGGATTGATTTCAGCTGCGGCATTGCTCAGTGCATGTTCCGGTGGCGGTTCTAAAAATCAATCAGAAAACAAACAGAAGAATCCTAACGTAGTATTCCTTATAGCTGACGACCTTGGTATAGGCGATTTGAGTTGCTACGGTGCAACAAAAATCCATACTCCAAACATCGACCGTCTGGCAAGTCAGGGACTTCAGTTTGCAAATGCTTATACAACATCTTCTACAAGTACACCTACTCGTTTCGGTATTCTTACCGGTATGTATCCTTGGCGTCAGGAAAATACAGGTATCGCGCCGGGTAACTCTGAATTGATTATCAATACAGAATGTACAACTATGGCCGATATGTTCAAGGCCGAAGGTTATGCCACTGCTGCAGTAGGTAAATGGCATCTCGGACTTGGTCCTAAGGGAGGAACAGATTTCAACGGACTTATCAAGCCTAATACACAGGATATAGGCTTCGATTATGAATACATTATTCCGGCTACGGTTGACCGTGTGCCATGCGTGTTTGTAGAAAACGGACGCGTGGACGGACTTGACCCTAATGACCCTATAACTGTCAGCTATGACCATAAGGTAGGAGACTGGCCTACAGGTAAGGAAAATCCTGAACTTGTAAAGCTTAAACCAAGTCAGGGACATAATAATACTATCATCAACGGTATTCCTCGCATAGGATGGATGACAGGCGGTAAGTCTGCACTGTGGGATGATGAAAAGATTGCTGATATCATTACTCAGAAGGCTAAGGACTTCATAGTAAGCAACAAGGACACTACATTCTTCCTTTATATGGGAACTCAGGATGTTCACGTACCTCGTGTTCCGCATCCAAGATTTGCAGGAAAGAGTGGTTTGGGTACTCGCGGAGATGTTATCCTTCAGCTGGACTGGACAGTGGGCGAGATAATGAATACTCTTGACAGTCTGAATATCGCTGATAATACTATCTTCGTATTTCTGAGTGACAATGGTGCCGTGATAGACGACGGTTATCAGGATCAGGCCCGTGAACTGCTGAACGGACATACTCCTATGTTGAATTATCGTGGTGGTAAGTACAGTGCATACGAGGCCGGTACACGTACTCCATTGCTTGTAAGATGGCCGAAGAAGATTAAACCAGCCGTACAGGAAGGACTTTATTCTACTGTCGATTTCTTTGCATCATTCGCAGGTTTGTTGGGTTATGAAATTCCTCAAGGACAGGCTCCTGACAGCCGTAACTATCTGAATACTCTTATCGGAGCGGATACCAAGGGATGTGACTATGTAATTCAGCAGAACCTGAACAATACGCTTTCTATCGTTAAGGACGGATGGAAATATATCGAAACAAGCGATAAGCCTGAGTTGGAGTTCTGGACCAAGACAGAACTTGGTAACAGCAAGGAAGTACAGCTCTATAATGTAGTTGACGACCCTTCTGAAAAGAAAAATGTAGCTAAGGAAAATCCTGAAAAGACCCAGGAACTTGAAAAAATTCTGATGGCAGAAAAGAACAAGTTTGAAAAGACTAAGATGTAAACAATCTTTTAATAATCTTAATAAGCGACGCCCGATGAACGTAGTATTGACGTTTGTCGGGCGTTCTGTTTATGCCACTGTTGTATGGAATAGTGATTATATTTATTTTTGCACCGGATTTCAATATTGATATTGTATAATGAAACGCATCACCTGGAAAAAACATCATAAATGGTTCGGCATAATATTCGCATTATTCATGCTTATGTTCTGCCTAAGTGGGATAGTGCTAAATCATCGTGCATTGGTAGCAGATATAAATGTAGGCAGAGATTACCTGCCGGATGATTATAAGTATAAGGACTGGAATCTTGGACTTCTTCGTGGCTCTGTAAGATGTAATGATAATAATGTATTTATCTATGGAAACAGTGGAATCTGGAAGACTGATTCAACCGGACATTCTGTTTCTGATTTCAATAAAGGGCTGCCTGAAGGTGTCGATTTCCGTAACATCAAGGCTATGGTTCAGACTCCGGACGGCTCTCTTTTTGCAGCAGGACAGTTTGGCCTGTACAGGAACGATGGAAAAGGATGGGAGAGTACCCCTCTTAAATTTTCAAAACATGAACGTATATCAGATTTAGTTCTGAAAGGGGATACCATGGTTGTGGTGGGACGTTCGTATCTCTATACTTCCGTCAGTCCTTATAATGAATTCAGCAGATTGGAATTAAAGGCTCCTGAAGGTTATGACGGCAAGGTTTCACTCTTCCGAACCGTATGGCTTATGCATAGCGGAGAAATGTTCGGTACAGTTGGGAAACTGGTTATGGATGCTGTTGCAATTATATTGATCTTGCTGTGTCTTACCGGGATTGCATACTGGCTTTTGCCTAAATATATAAGGAGAATCCGCAGGAGAGGTAAAACGGCCAAAGGGAGTACTCAGCTAATGAAGTCGTCGCTTAACTGGCATGACAAACTTGGCAGATATACTTTCGTAATACTCATGTTCGTATCTTTTACCGGATGGTGCCTCCGTCCGCCTGTGCTTATAGCACTTGTTTCTTTCCGTACTCCGGCTATTCCTTATACCGTTGCAGACAGCGATAATGCCTGGAATGACAGACTGCGTATGCTTCGCTATGATGCCGAATATGGCGACTGGCTACTGTCTTCATCCGAAGGAATCTTCTCTTTGGCTACACTCCAGTCTGTTCCTGTGAAATTGGAGAATACACCTCCTGTCAGTGTTATGGGACTTAATGTTTGGCAGAAAGATTCCTGTGGCAACTGGCTTACGGGTTCTTTCAGCGGAATGTATGTGTGGGACAGAAGCAGACAGATTTCTACTGATTATTTCACCGGAGAAAAGGCGGAAGATGTTGCAGGTCCTCCGTTCGGTAAATATGCCGTATCGGGCTATTGCGATAATATTAGAGAAAAAACTTTCGTAGTGGAGTATTATAAGGGAACGACAGCTTTACATATGCCCGAAAATCTTTCTTCTCTGCCTATGTCGCTATGGAACTTTGCGCAGGAGATACATACGGGACGTATATACACCATCCTCGGAAAAGGAACCCTTATCTATATCTTCTTTGCAGGACTGGCAGCACTATGGTGCATCTATACAGGATTCGTTATCAGAAGAAAAAAGCGTGAGTGACAAATGTTTTATAGGAAAATGTATCTGTTTTTCTCATAAATTCCGGAAAATCTTTGTTTCATACCTATGTCTGCCACAGCTACCGCAGGCTATCTGCTTCCTGCCGTGTTTGCTATAGCAACTGCTATCCCTGTGCTGATAGTAGCATGGATATTGGTCTTCAGTGTACAGCAGATGAGCAGTTTCTACGGGCGTATAAAGACTGTTCAGAAATGGCTGAACGTGATAGTCGGGATACTCTTCATCGTAATAGGTATATATTATTGTTTTGTAATGTTTTTTTAATCAATAAATTTATAGAATTATGGAAATTAAAGTATTAGGACCGGGTTGCAGCAAGTGCAAGACAACCTATCAGGTAGTAGAGAAAGTAATCAAGGAAAACAATCTCGATGTGAAACTTACCAAGGTAGATTACATCATGGAAATGATGAACTACAACATCATGACCATTCCTGCCATAGTAGTGGACGAGGTGGTAAAGATAAAAGGTAAGGTTCCTACAGAAAGCGAAGTAAAAGAAATTTTAGGCATTTAAAAATATGATACAGGATTTTGCCGACTGGCTGGTTTACGGCATATTCGGTCTTGATGCCGGAACATCTCTTGGTGTGGCCGTAAACTTCTTCTTTTACGACACGATAAAGATTCTGATACTCTTGTTCTTCATCAGTGTGCTGATGGGGATAATAAACGCCTATTTCCCTATAGAGCGTTTGAGAAACTATCTTCTCACACACAAGATGTACGGACTTCAGTATCTGCTGGCATCAGTATTCGGAGCCATAACACCTTTCTGTTCCTGCTCGTCGATACCGTTGTTTATCGGTTTCGTCAAAGGAGGAATACCTTTGGGAGTGACATTTGCATTTCTGATAACATCGCCGTTGGTCAATGAGGTGGCAGTAGCCATGTTCTTAGGCTCATTCGGTCTGAAAGTTACTTTGATTTATGTCATCAGCGGTATATTGCTTGGAGTGATAGGCGGTTTCGCATTGGGAAAGATGAACCTTTCTCCATACCTCAGTGATTGGGTAAGGCAGATACAGGCCAACTCGTCCGCACAGGCTGAGGAGTGGGAGAAGAACCACACTAAGTTCTTCAAGCGACTTCCTTCCATTGTTCGTGATGCCTGGAAGATAGTGAGCGGAGTACTCATCTATATCATTATAGGTATCGGAATAGGGGCCTTTATGCATGGTTTCGTGCCGGAAGGTTTCTTCGAGCAGTACATGGCTAAGGACAACTGGTATGCGGTACCGGTGTCAGTTATTCTGGCAGTACCTATGTATGCCAATGCCGCAGGTATAGTTCCTGTGATAGAGGTATTCGTGGCCAAGGGAGTGCCTATGGGAACTGCCATAGCATTTATGATGGCCGTTGTAGGACTGTCATTGCCGGAAGCTACACTGCTGAAAAAGGTTATGACATGGCGTTTGATAGGTATATTTTTCGGGACTGTAGCCTTTTTTATAATTTTGTCGGGCTATCTGTTTAACTATTTACTGTAATAATAAACTCAAAAACTTTGAAACTCATAAACTCATATGAAAATACTTATACTTTGTACAGGAAACAGCTGTCGTAGTCAGATGGCTCACGGTTTCCTACAGTCGTTTGATGATTCTTTGGAAGTCTATTCAGGAGGAACAGAACCGGCCGCTCAGGTTAATCCGAAGGCGGTGGAGGTAATGAAGGAAGTAGGAATAGACATAAGTAACCATATTCCTACTCATGTAAATACATATCTCGACAGTGAATGGGACTATGTTATAACCGTATGCGGAGGCGCAAACGAGAGTTGCCCTGCATTTACGGGTAAGGTAGGAAAATGCCTTCACATAGGTTTCGATGACCCGTCGGATGCCACAGGCACTGAGGAGTTCATCAACTCGGAATTCCGTAGAGTACGCGATGAGATAAAGAACGGTTTCGCCCGTTTCTATATCACCGAGATAAAGAAGCAGGAGCTACCGAAATGCTCTTGCGGAGGTAAGTGCTGATAATTACAGTGCATAAATATAATTAAGCTTAATCCGGCAGAATTGTACCTAAAGGTCATTTCTGCCGGATGTTTTTTTGCATATTCTTCTATTCATTATCAATAAAATATTACATTTGCGCCAAAAGTATATACTATGGATGAAAAAGAATGTTTGGAACAGCTGAAAATCAGTGTAGAAAGGGTATTGGGTAAGAAACTTCTCACCCCCAAGGATTACGACTCTCTGTCGGAACATATATTTTCAAGGCTGCATATTATGATTAGTGCCACCACTTTAAAACGCTTGTGGGGATATCTGAAGGAGAATACATCGCCCAGACTTGCCACTCTCGATGTGCTTTCACGATTCGTGGGATACAAAGACTGGAGCGAGTACCGTAAGTCCGTCGGAGGCAGTGAAACAATACAGTCCGATATTATCATTTCACGAAGTCTGAATGTGGAGCAGCTTGAGAAAGGGGATAAGGTGCTTGTGGCATGGTTGCCGGACAGACAGTGTATTTTTGAGTTTTGCGGAGGAAATGATTTCAAGGTTTTCAAGGCGGAGAATTCTAAAATCAAGGCAGGTGCCACTTTCAGATGCAGTTTTCTGATAGAGGGCGAACCTTTGTTCATCGACCATCTGATACAGGACGGAATGCCTCCTACATCGTATGTGGCAGGAAAAATAGACGGAATACGTTTTGAACTAATTAAAAAATAACACTATGAATACATCTACATCAGGATTTGTTACTTCTGAAGATTTATCAGTAAACAGCTCTTTCACGGAAGTGACAGAAATGTACTCAGGAGCATATTGTGTTCTATACAAGGCAAAAAGATACGGACGGTGGTATGTCCTTAAAACTTTGAAGGAAGAACACCGTTCAACCATGTTGTACAGAGAACTTCTGAAAAAGGAATTCGACATCAGCATCTCGCTTTCGCATCCCAATATCGTGAGAACAATCGGCTGGGAGAATGTTCCCGGTGTAGGGGAGTGTATCATAATGGAGTACATCGACGGAGTGTCTTTCGATGAATATCTTAGTGAGAAACATTCCTCTTCGGACAGAGCCAGAGTGATAAAAGGGGTGATTTCTGCCTTATCGTATGTACACGGCAAGCAAATAGTACACCGCGATTTGAAACCTGCCAACATAATGGTGACAGCCAACGGCGGTAACGCTAAAATACTTGATTTCGGACTGTCGGACACTGATTCTTATTGTATATTGAAGCATCCGGCCGGTACTGACAAATATATCTCTCCGGAACAGCTGACAGAGTCCGTACCTGACTGCCGTAACGATATCTACAGTCTTGGAAAAGTTATCAGAAAAGCCGATATAAGCCTTTTCTACAATCATTTGGCAAATAAATGTATGAGGACCAGGACTCTAAGGTTCGCCAATGTAGAGAGCATATCTTCGTATATCAACGTATGGGAAAAGTTCGTATCGGCCGTTCCTGTATTCGTTCTCTTCGTAGTTTCAGTAGTGTTTATATCATTATACTCTGTAGGCCAGAAGGATAGCTCCGATAAGAACGACTATTTGAATGAAGCCATAGAGAATGGGAAAAAGGAGGTTGATAAAATCTATGAGCCATTGATAGATTTTATAGGAGGAAGGGAGAAAATAGGCTATGAAGAATATAAAACCATGTCGAAGATAATGTCTGAAATCGGAAATAAGGTTGTGGTAATGTGCGATTCGCTTACTGACGGAATGGATGAGGTGAGCAAATCTACTGTAACCAATGCCGTAAGTCTGTATTCATCGGATTTATTCAAGGATATAAGTCTTCCGATGCCGGTAATGGAAGAATAACGTCTCTTCTGTATGGCTTAAGTCTAAAAGGACTAAAATGGACCAACGGCCTTTTGGACATAATTTCTATGTTTGCATCACAGTAATTTTTTAATCTTAATTTTTTACAAACATGGAAATTGTATGGATTATTTTGAGCTTCCTGTTGATGGCAATAGGACTCGTGGGATGTTTTATCAATCGTGTGCCGGGACCCATCCTGGCTTATGCAGGTATCCTGCTTCTGAACTTCTGTACTGACATACAGGTGTTCGACACTATGAGCCTCGTAATATGCGGTCTGGCGGTAGTATTGTGTAAGGTGGCAGATATGTTTGTGCCCAAGGTGGCAGGTCTGATTTCGGAATACGGAAAGTCGGGCAAATTGGGATGTGTCATCGGGTCTATGCTTGGAGTGCTGGGCGTTTGGCCTACAATCAGTTCTGCCGATGACAATACTACCGTCATACTGACTATGATTCTCGCCTTAGTGGTTTTCCCTTTTGTTTTTGCTTACATCGGAGAATCCGTTTCACGTAAAAGCCTGACTGCTTCTTTCCGACCTGCTCTGGCAGCATTTGCCGCTTATCTGATAGGCACATGCCTTAAGCTTGCAGTCACTCTTTACTGCATCTACGTGGCTTTCGAAGGCTATGGAAACTCCAGTTTCTGATAAACAATAAAGCTTATTATACAGAACAGATTATTTGATAATTCTAAAAAAACGACTACTATGACAAAAATAAACATTTTATTTCTTTCGTTGATCCTGGCCATAATTACTGTGGCATGTGGTGATCCGTCAGTTCCGGAGAGTGTGACACTGAAAGTTACTCAATCAGAAGTTTATGGGGACAATTCTGAATACTTCTCTGTAGTTCAGGGGGAATATAAACTGAAATGCGGCGACCGTGTGAGAATGAAAATCAGGCTTAGACTTGAAAAAACACCGGATAAGGAAATCAACTATATCCACAGTCCGAGTCTGCGACTTAAGGACGAAGACGGTATGAGCATCGTTGACAGTTATTCGCAAATGGTTCTGGCTGACGGAGAGGAGGAAAAGATGGTGAGCTTCCTTAAATCCGAATCTGGAACCGAGCAGGACTTCGTGTTTATCAATGATTTCGATTATGATTATGCAAAGGCCGTAATGGAAAAATCCAAGAGCTTTTCGATAGAAAATATTTACATAAGTTTCAAGGAAGACGAAAAAGACAGCTCTGCAGACTTTGATGATATAGAGAAAGGTTTGAACACATTGGGGAAAACAATGGACCTTATGGATGATGTGATGAAAAACTCGGACGAGATGATGGAAACCAGCAGGAAGGCTATGGAACTATTAAAAGAATACAGTGAATAAAACATTAATATACAATAAGATATGAGAACTTCAGTATTATATTTCTTAGGATTTCTGTCATTCTGTTCATCAGAAATCTCGGCACAAAGACAACAGGTTATAGAATTTTACCGTCCGCCATTGGATATACCGATGGAAGGAAAAATCACATACTCGTATATCGTAGGCAAGGATGGCGACAATATTAAGGACGGTCCCCTTTCAATCAAGGCAAGCATTAATAACTTCCAAAGGTATGTACAACTCCAGAAAATGACAATAAACGGCAACTATAATCTCACTGCCAATTATAAGAACGGAGATATGAACGGTGCCCTGTCGCTAAACTCAAGGACTACCTATACTCATGGCTCACGTTCGCAGGTGGAGAGCTTCACACTGAACGGAAACTTCAAGGATGGTATTCCGAACGGAAATTTTGTGGCAAACTATGTAACTACCGTTGAAGCCAAAATGAATGTAAACTACAACAACGGAAAACTGGTAGGATCGTATATGGTGGACTATTCCACAGCACTGGTTGACCGTGAAGCCATTAAAGGAACTCTGACACAGAACGGAGAACTGACAGGCAGATGGGATTTCAATTACATAGACGAAAGATTTACTTATACATTCCTTAAAGGCGTGCGTCTGAGCAGTTCCGGCAAGGACACCAGCACTCCGCCAGCTCTTGTGGAGAAAGCCAGACAGCTTGCCAATGGAACTATCACGGAAGAGAAACTGCGCGAACAGGGGATAATGGTATTTGAGGACAGTATTGATTTGGGAGTCCATGCAAACAGAATCATCTTGCGTGATAATGTCATCAGTTTCAGGGATTTGCGCGGATGTGATTTTTCTACTCCGAACTTCAAGAAGTTCAAATATCTGGAGAAAGTAGAATATCTTACTGACGAAGGGTTCAACGTATTGATAAGCTCTATCAGGAAAGCTATTATTGAGAATGATTATAATGTAGATAATTTTGATAAGCTCGTACAGTGCAATGACCATTTTGAGAGAACTATTGCTACAGACGAGAGGGGCATGAAATATGTAAAAACAGGAGCATATTACTATTATCTTACCACAGCCGGAGAATTTAAGGGAACATCTATCGACAGGTTTTATCTGACCAAAGAACAAGCCGCAGCCTTGCCCGGAAAGATAGACGAGATAAAGAGAGAAACAGCTATCGGACTGATGGACTACCTCAAAATAGCCTATGATTATGAGTTTGACAGAAAGTTCGGTATAATGAAAAGGTTCGATTCTGCTAATCCTACGATAAAAGACATTACGCAGCTGTATGCTAATCTTTCAACTGTAAGGATGGATACCCTGCAAACCACTACAGACAAGGAGTTTATGATTCTTGAGGCAAAAAACGGTGTCTTCTATGTCAAGAAATCGGCTGCTGATGAACTGGATAATTACAAGACCAAACTCTTGAACCTCTCAAAGGATTATTTCACCAAGTTATATCAGCAGAATATCACGATAGACTACAACGAATCCATTATAGGCAACATAAAAAATCTTGAATCTATCTTGCAAAGTCTTAACTATCTGGTCAATAAATCATCCACTTCAATGGCATACAATGATTATGCGTACAAGTATTTCTGCACAGACGGAGTTGAAGACCAGGAATTATGGAAACTGGAACTTGGCAAGCGAATCAAGAAATTCACTAAAATAACACATATCCGCCTGACAAGAATAGACAATGATACAGTGTATTGTGAGTTTACAAGAAAAGGCAAGGAGGTATATCAGACATCTTTAAAGATTAAGGACAACAAGATTTTGGTTACTTCCATAGATTTTGAAGGGGCTAAACTTATCTCCGGCGAATAATCGGGGATGTATAATAGGCGTGTGTTACGGCAGAGGGCAGGAGTGCTCTTCAATGCCGTAACACTTTTCTGTTGTATTATTTCACATAAAATTCAGAGTATAGCTCTATTACTTTATCTTTTAATAGCACTGTAATTCAAACTTAAGATTTCTAAAATCTTTGTTTTTCAGATCTTGATGGGAAATGTAGAAATAAATATCCCCACAGTCACCAAACGAAAGTTCATATGTAAATCTTAATAATGCCCCCAAATAATCTGTTATCCATGTTTTTATCATATTTTCATTCTTATTGCTTTTCCTCTTATACTCCAGTTGATTTATTTAGATTGTTTCAGTAACGTACAGTTTTCATCTTTATAGTCTTGTAGCAGGGAATTGTATATTAACAAATCCAGTCTTTTATGATTTAAGACCTCCAATGCAAAGGCTATTGAAATAGAATCTGTATCTATACAATATGTAGAATCGCATTGATAAAGCATTGTTTCATCTGTACTATTATAATCAGACCTGAGACTTCCTTCAGGTGTTTCTCCATCAATCATAATTAATGACGGAGTAAAAGCCAGTTTAGAGTTTGTCTCTTTATTTGAAATAATGAAACCTACAATGATATTGGACTTTTGTTTGAGCGTAATTTTGTATTTTTTATTTTCATAATTTTCATATGAAATACGTGATGAACAAGAATATGATAGAAGCACATTAAATAGTGCAATTAGATATATAATAATTTTCATAATTCATATACTATTAATTAATTGTATCATTATTGCTTTCCTATTCATTTTGCGGTTACATGGTATTTTTAATAGTTTTACACATCGTATTGACTCCTTATCTATAGATTGGCTATTGGTCTTTGTTAAAATTGCTATATTCGAGAATTCATTTTTGTAATTTACGAAGAATCTCACATAAACTATGCCGTCTGGAATTTATAAATGCTTTTTATAATTAAGAGCGTTTTTTATATAAATGATATTTTATCAGGAATGAATAGTAACAAGTGTAAATTACAAGCAAAATGAATAACCAAACCAAAGAGCGCTTCGGATATACATCCAATATACTTAGTTCATATATACAAGGAACAATAAGCGGTATAAAAAAATTAAATTTGTTCTTGCCTAAAAACAATAATAGCAATAATAACAGGAACTGAACACCAAACAACAAACTTGCCCAAGCTATCATAGTCAATCCGTAAGCTACATCAGGATGGGCAATAGGAGCCAATCTATTTATGAGGGATATACCCAATAAATATATTATGCTAAATATTACATTCAAAGCGACTGCTATGATAATTTTCATTTCAAAGGTTTTGGTAAAAGTTAATAACATCCTCTTGGTTGCTCATTTAGACCAGATGAACTTTTCACTAATTCTGCTTTACCATGGTATTGAATACACCTTTGTATATGTAAAGCAGCACAATCATCATGCCTCTCACCTCCAAATTTACGAAACTTTTTCCATAATCTGCCACAATGATTCAACTATTTCATCATTGAACAGAAATAATTCATAATCATGCAATTAGTTCACACCATTTTATTATCTTTGCTACATAACCAAAGGAACCTGTCATGAAGCCGGATAGAATAAAACAATCACCGCCCGCCTCTAATTGGGTAATCGTACAATATTTATCGGTCGTTATACTATCGGTATCAATTATCTTATTGTGGATTGACAAATTTATAGGAATTCTGATTGTTGCATTTGCGTTCATTCTGGTCATACCGGCATTTGTTATTTCTGTTATATCCGTTTTCACATCATTGAGATTCAATACCAGGCACAAAAGAATATTCCTGGCATGGCATATCGTCAATATTCTGGCAGCACTTCTATGGATTTATAACCCCAACGACAGATGCGATGCCCATATAATGGAGAGACACTATATCAAATACCATGCCCAAATGGAAGACCTCTATCACAAAGTCCGTCAACAACTGAAACCGGGACGCAACATCTACATCGAATTTGAGAAAGGTAAAGTATCTGCTTTCAGTGTATTTACTGAAGACAAACATGGCTGCAACAGCTGGGACCCCAGCGAGGAAAAGATTGATTCTTTACTCATGACATCGGGTCTTGACAGAACGGATCTGAATGATATAGAGAACGAATTGGATGACATTCATTGCATTTCAATAGTAGTTTCATCATCTCCTCACAAACCATACAAAATCGGCTTCCGGCGCATCCTTCTGGATAAATACGACTTCATTATCTATCCCAATGTCCTTTCACAGGAAGAGCAGGAACGTGTAGCATCAGATCCGGGTAACATTCAGTACTCTCCGCACGTTGTGTTTAGATACAATACAGGCGCTATCGGCAATTTGAACTTTCCGGGCAAGGAAGAATATTTGCAGTCAAGAAAAATCAGATAAGTTGGAAAGGAAAGAGCATGACGTACCTGAAAGCCGTTTAAAGAGTAGATTAGTTGATGATACGGTTGCCTCCTATTCTTATCGTAACGGTATTCTTCAATGCAGGATTACCTTATCGAGAATTCACCATTGTTCTTAAGAGTAATGCGATATTTATCTTTTTTGTATAGATAGTAAGATTCCTTCTTGAACCACGTATATACTTGTTTGTTGGTATGGTTTAATAAAGCAAAAGATATGGTATTTGTTCTTGTAAGAAAAACCAACACAACCACAGTAGATACATGTGTAACACAACTCCTAATCTTGTTTGTATCCGGACATACTTTTTATATAATTCCATTTTGACAAGAAAGATAATTCAACTTTTCCTTCACTGCTTGTTATCGTAATTCTATTTTTGTCAATTGCTATTTTCTCACATTTTAAAACACATTCTTTTTTTAAGTCCTCATCTATATTAAAGTCAATGAACTTTACACTTAGGAAACCGAATACAAACTGAACTGTATTTATCTTTCTTTCTATCCACTTAGAAGGCATATCTTTAGGCATGTCCTTTATGTCAAATCTTATATCTACCTCAATGTCTTCACCTGTTATTACTGTAAATTCATGGATATATATAGATTTCAAATCTGGTAAAATTCCGTTATACAGTTTTTCAACTTTTTCTTTTCCATCAATAATTGACCACATAAATATTCTATTATTTATTATAAGTATAATTTTTTTGTAATTAGCCTTAATTCCGCAACATAATTGATAATTATTTTTATAAGTTCCTGAGCAACAT